>JAITBO010000314.1 GCA_031283505.1 Treponema sp.
AAGATTTCTCCGTGAAATCTTTGTGTATGCGGGGGAACACATCCCCCGCACCCCCAGTAGGAAGCGCCCCAAGGGGCGGGGTATTAAACCCCAAAAGGGCTACGCCCTTTAATAAAAGCCAAAAAAAAATGATAACACAGGTAACAAGGCATGACAAGAGAGAGTGGACAATAATAGGTCCCGCATTTACTTTTTTTGCTCTATAATTGCCCTAAATTACTATGATCAGAGAAAAACTACTACGGAGTACTGGTAATTTACTCCGCAAATTACCAGGGAGTTGCCAGGGAACCAAAGGTTCAGGAATCTTTGGTTCCAGTCCTCGAATCGCAGGTTCGTCGTGGTTAAAATTCTTAAATCCCGGTAGTTTCTCAACGATTGAAAGTAAATGTAGCAGCCTTGGACAAAAACCGGCAATTTATTTATAAATTCGGCGAGAGGAGCCGGAGGGCCCGGGGACCAGAGGTCCGTATCATCTAACTGGCCCTGATGCCGCCCGAAAACTTTATACAAATTTGACAATTCCCTGTACGAAGATTTGACATTCGGGTAGTACGTTCAATCCGTAAGGTCAGATAACGGGATCGGTTTTCCGGCCCGTTATAAATAAATGGAAAAGCGAAGGAGAAGCGAAAATGAAGAAAGCGTTAATTACGGCGACGATGGTGCTTCTGGCCCTTAATGTATGGGCGGGGGGCGGAAAAGAAGGTTCGGGTCCGGTCATCAACGTTATTTCCCGTGAGGAAGGTTCGGGCACACGGAGCGCCTTTACCGAACTCTTCGGCGTCCTGGACGAGAACAAGGTTGACAATACCACGGTGAAGGCCGAAATAACCAACAGCACGGCGGTCATGATGACTACTGTTGCGGGGGACAAGAACGCCGTGGGGTACATCTCCCTGGGGTCCCTCAACAATACGGTCAAGGCCCTGAGGATCGACGGCGCGGAAGCGGCAGCCGCCAATGTCGCAAACGGCTCTTACAAAATCTCAAGACCCTTTCTGATTGCGGTGAAAGGTTCGGTGAGCGCCCAGGCGCAGGATTTTGTCAATTACATTCTGAGCAAGGACGGGCAGGACGTAATTGAGAAAAACGGATATATCCGTATTAAGGATTCCGGTACTTTCAAGAGCAGCGGAGTTGCGGGTAAAGTCGTTGTCGCCGGTTCTTCTTCTGTCACACCGGTCATGGAAAAGCTGAAGGAAGCTTATCTTAAAATTAACGGCGGCGCGGACATAGAGATTCAGCAGAGCGATTCTTCCACAGGAATGAACGCCGCCATAGACGGGATCTGCGACATAGGAATGGCTTCCCGGGAAATCAAGGATAGTGAAGTCCAAAAGGGGGTTACCGGTACGGTTATTGCCATGGACGGCATCGCGGTCATAGTCAACAAGGAAAATTCCCTGAGCGGCCTTACCAAAGGACAGGTTAAATCCCTCTTTACGGGGGAAGTTACTTCCTGGGCGGACGCCGCCAAATAAGTTACAGCGAAGATTCTACAAGCGTGTCGGCGGGGCTTCGGCTCCGCCGGTATCGCCCGGAGGCTGAATGAAAGAAAAGGTAATGCAGGGAGTGTTCGTACTATCCGCCTGTATATGTATTCTGTGCGTCGCCTTGATCTGCCTCTTTCTTTTTGCGAGCGGCGTCCCGGCGATAGTAAAAATCGGTCCCCTTAAATTTTTAACCGGGACCGTCTGGAAGCCGGGGAACGGCGTCTTCGGCATAGCTCCCATGATACTGGGGAGCGTTTATGTCACCGCCGGGGCGATTGTCTGCGGCGTACCGGCAGGAGTGCTTACTGCGGTGTTTACGGCGAAATTCTGCGGAAGGGCTTTGAGGAAAATCATATCCCCGGCAGTATCCCTGCTTGCCGGCATCCCGTCGGTTATCTACGGATTTTTCGCCCTGGTAGTATTGGTCCCCGTGACCAGGACTCTTTTTGGCGGCAGCGGCAAAAGCCTTCTTACGGCTTCCATCCTCCTGGGGATAATGATCCTGCCCACCATTATTAGTGTTTCCGAAGCCGCCATCCGGGCCGTACCGGAAGTATATTACGAAGGGGCTTTGGCTTTGGGAGCCACTCACGAGCAGGCGGTTTTCTTTGCGGTACTCCCCGCCGCGAGATCGGGGATTATGGCCGCCATAGTCCTGGGGATAGGCCGGGCCATAGGCGAAACCATGGCGGTAGTCATGGTCGCGGGGAACCAGGCGGCCCTGCCGGAGAGCCTCGTCAGGGGACTCAGGACATTGACGGCCAATATCGTGCTTGAGATGGGGTATGCCGCCGATCTCCACCGTGAAGCCCTGATAGCCACGGCAGTGGTACTTTTTGTGTTCATCCTTGTTATCAACTTGCTGCTCTCTCTCCAAAAAAGGGCGTCAAAGATATGAAAAAAATAAAATCCTTTTCCGGCAGGCGGCCCAAAACGGCTTTTTTGCGGCATAAAGGTTTGTCCTTGTTCCTCAGGTTTTTGGTGTTTGCTTCGGCTGCCATGACAATATTCGTCATTCTGTTTCTCGTGGGATATATAGCGTTTAAAGGTATACCTTATATATCCCCCGGCCTTTTCGCCTGGCAGTATACCAGTGAAAACGTGTCCCTGATGCCCGCTTTTATAAACACTATTATTGTTACCGCCGCAGCCCTTCTTATCGCTGTACCTGCCGGCGTCTTTGCCGCGGTATGGCTCGCCGAATATGCCCGCAAGGGGAGCCGTCTGGTTTTGGCGGTTGCCCTGGCGGCGGAAACCCTGGCGGGTATACCCTCAATTATTTACGGCCTCTTCGGTATGCTCCTCTTTGTCATCAGCCTCGGCTGGGGGTACTCTCTCCTTGCCTGCACATTGACATTGGCAATAATGATTCTTCCCCTTATCATGAGGACCACGGAGGAGGCTTTGCGCAGCGTTCCCGACTCCTACAGGGAAGGCAGTTTTGGCCTTGGAGCAGGAAAACTGCGGACGGTTTTTGCCGTGGCGCTGCCTTCCGCCATGCCGGGCATCCTTGCGGGAGTTATCCTTGCGACAGGCCGTATCGTAGGAGAGACTGCGGCTCTGATCTTTACCGCCGGTACGGTGGCGAAACTTCCCGGCAGTCCTTTTTCTTCGGTACGTACCCTGGCTGTACATATGTACAGTCTTTCCAGCGAGGGGTTGTATATAAATCAGGCTTATGCCACTGCGGTATTTCTGCTTGTACTGGTTATCGCGATAAACGGACTTTCGGCTTTTGTGGCAAAAAAAGTCGCCGGGAAGCTGGCGTGACGCAGGAATGCGGCGCGGATGCGGCGAAGCGGGAATTGGGGGACACAGAAGGAAATGCGAGGCAAATGAATAAGATTAGTATTACCAATTTGAACCTGTTCTACAGTCAGTTTCAGGCGCTTAAAAACATCAACCTGTTTTTTCCCGAAAAGGAGATTATTGCCCTGATAGGGCCTTCCGGATGCGGAAAATCCACGCTTCTCAAAACAATCAACCGTATGAACGACCTGGTGGAAGGCTGCCGGGTAGAAGGGACAGTGCTTTTGGATGGGGAAGATATTTACGGCGGCCTTGACGTGACGCTCCTCAGAAAACGGGTAGGCATGGTATTCCAAAAACCGAATCCTTTTCCCATGACCGTCTTTGACAATGTGGCCTTCGGCCCCCGCACCCATAATGTGCGATCCAGGGTAAAGCTGAATGACATCGTAGAAAAGTCTCTGCGGGCCGCCGCAATCTGGAACGAGGTAAAGGACAGGCTCCATAAAAGCGCTCTTTCCCTTTCTGGGGGGCAGCAGCAGCGGCTTTGCATAGCCAGAGCCCTGGCCGTGGAACCGGAAGTCCTGCTTATGGACGAGTCAACCAGCGCTCTGGATCCTATAAGCACGGGAAAGATCGAGGATCTTGCGGCAGAACTCAAAAAGGATTATACCATAATTATGGTGACTCACAATATGCAGCAGGCGGCACGCATATCCGACAGGACAGCGTTTTTCCTTCTTGGCGAGATGGTAGAGTATGATTCTACGGAAACTATTTTTTCCATGCCTAAGGATAAACGTACAGAAGACTATATCACCGGGAGGTTCGGCTGATGAGGGAAAGCTACCGGAAGCAGCTTGATACGCTGCACAGTGAATTGATACGCATGGGGGCTCTTTGCGAAGATGCCATAGCCTGCGCCGTGAAAGGCTTCTTAAACGATGAACCGATACTCAGGGACAAGGCGATAGAGCTGGAAAAAGAGATAGATTTGAAGGAAAGGGAAATTGAAACTTTTTGTGTTCATCTCTTGCTGCGCGAACAGCCGGTTGCCAGCGACCTTAGACAGATAACGGCGGCCCAGCACATAATCACCGATATGGAGCGCATAGGGGATCAGGCGGAAAATATCGCGGAGCTTTCCCGTTCTATCGAGGGGAGCGGCATAAAAAACGGCGTCCATATAGGCGATATGGCCGATGCGACAGTAAAAATGCTTACCGGCAGCGTTGACGCCTTTGTGTCGGCGGACCTTGAGAAGACTCATGCCGTCATTGAGTATGACCGGGAAGTAGACGAACTATTCAGAAAAATCAAGGGTGAACTGATCGATATGATAGCGGAGAAAAGCCGGGAGACCGCCGAGGCGTGCCTGGGCCTTTTGATGATCGCTAAATATCTGGAACGCATAGGAGATCATGCCCAAAATATAGCCGAGTGGGTGGAATATTCAATTACCGGCCAAAGGAGCCTATCCCAAAACCAATTGACTCTGCACTAACACGCACGGTTTTGGGAAAGCCTTAAAGGAAAGGAAATTGATTTATTTGGTTGAGGATGAATCCGGTATCAGGGAGTTGGTGATCTACACATTGCAAAATACCGGATTTGAGGCGAAAGGGTTTGAATCCGGGGGTGAATTTTGGAAGGCCGTGGATGAACAGGCGCCGGACCTGGTGATATTGGACATCATGCTGCCGGGAGAAGACGGGTTGTCCATATTAAAGCGGCTGCGTTCCCGGAGCGGAACACAAAAACTGCCGGTTATGATGCTTACCGCAAAGGGATCCGAATACGACAAGGTGCTGGGGCTGGAGAACGGCGCCGATGATTACCTTACAAAACCTGCGGGCATGATGGAACTGGTTGCCCGGGTAAAGAGTCTTTTACGCCGTGCGGGGATGACGGGGAACGGCAAAGATGAATTCCGCGCGGGTTCTCTCTACGTCAGCGTTTCCCGTCATCTGGTTATGATAAACAATACGGAAGTTTCCCTTACCTTAAAGGAATTCGATCTTCTGGTGTATCTTCTCTCAAATGCCGGCATGGCGTTGTCCAGGGATCAGATACTCACCGCCGTATGGGGCTATGACGGGGGGGCGGAAACCCGGACGGTGGACACTCACATCCTTACGCTGCGGGCTAAACTTGGCGTGTCAGGCTCCCTGATACGTACGGTGCGGGGCGTAGGGTATAAAGCGGGGGAAAGTGAATGAAAAAAAAGATACTCGTTTTTGTCTGCGTTGCAGCCGGATTATCCGTTATTTTAACTGCGGGTTTGATCCACATGGCGGTATACCAGGATATTTCCGAAGACTTGAAACATAACATCGCCGCCGCTACGGAATACATAGGCGCCGCCTGCGAATTAAACGGGATAAACTATCTGGAATCCCTTCCGCAGGAAAGCCGCGGCATACGGATCACCCTTATCGCTTCCGATGGCCGGGTACTGTATGATACGGCGGTGGATCCCGGCAGACTCCCCAATCATCTGGACCGGCCAGAGATACGGGCGGCTTTTAACACCGGTTCCGGCGAAAGCACGCGGCTGTCTGAAACCATAAGCAAAGAGACATACTATTACGCGGTGAAGCTCAACAACGGTTGTGTCCTGCGCACGGCGACCACCACAGACAGCATCTTTATCCGTATGCTCAACCTGATCCTCATTTCCATGGGGATAGCGGCGGTTATTTTTATGATTATCGCCGTAACCGGTTCCCAGGTGACGGAAAAAATAGTGGCGCCTATAAACAGCATCGATCTTGACGATCCGGAAAACAATGCCGTTTACGATGAACTTACGCCGCTTCTTTCGCGCATAAAAAAGCAGAACGACGCCATAGCGGAACAGCTTGAGGAGATGCAGAAAAAGCAAAACGAATTCACCACCATAACCGACAACATGAAGGAAGGCCTTTTGGTGCTGGATCAGGACGGCCGCATTCTTGCCTGTAACAAAAGCGCAGGCAGTCTTTTGGGAATTCATCTGAAGCACGTTGAATACCAAAGCGCCCTCGCGGTCAGAAGGGACGAGCCTTTCCGCAGCGCACTGGAGAAAGCCCTGCACGGCGTTCCCACTGAAACAGAGCTTCCAGCCGGACAGCGGCGTCTGCGTCTTTTCGCGAACCCGGTGATGTACAAGGGCGCCGTTCAGGGGGTTATACTTGTCATATTGGACGTGACGGAACAGGCGCAGCGGGATACGCTGCGCCGCGAATTTTCCGCCAACGTGTCCCACGAACTTAAAACGCCCCTCATGGTCATATCCGGATTTGCCGAGATCATGGCGGGGGGCCTTGCTAAACAGGAAGATATGCCCCGTTTCGCGGAGAAAATTTACGGCGAGGCGCAGCGGCTCATTAATCTGGTGAACGACATTATGACCCTTTCCAGGCTGGACGAAGGCGGTAACGCTCAACCGAAAGAGGAGGCAAATCTTCTTGCCCTTGCCAATAATGCCGTAGAGCGCATAAGCGGCGCGGCTGCCGAAAGGAATGTCACTATTACTGTTGACGGCGGACAGGCGCGTATTCCGGGAATACTTCATGTCCTGGACGAGATGATATTCAATCTGATTGACAATGCGGTTAAGTATAACATTGAAGGCGGCAGCGTGCGGGTTTCCGTTGAAGATCGCGGGGAAGAAGTCTTCGTCTCCGTGGAAGACACGGGAATAGGCGTCCCGGAAGACGAGCGGGAACGGATTTTCGAGCGGTTTTACCGGGTGGACAAAAGCAGGAACAACGTTGTTGAAGGCACGGGCCTGGGACTTTCCATTGTGAAGCACGGGGCCCTCCTTCACGGCGCGAAAATCGAGGTAGAGAGCGGCGCGGAGAAGGGCAGCCGCTTTATTCTGCGCTTTCCTGTGGTATGACAATTATGCGGATAGATTTGCGGGTATAAATCCGCCCACGAATCAACAACCTCTCTATCAGGTCCACCCCAGGACAATGGATTTTGCGTGATTCGCAGGCGGGTACGGGTCCATACCCAGAAACCCGCTTGTGCGGTGGAGCTTCAGGGTGTTTAAACCAATTCAGGATTTGTTGTCCGGGGTACGGCTCCGCATAAAATCCATACTTTGCAGAG
>JAITBO010000355.1 GCA_031283505.1 Treponema sp.
TTGTTCCGTTACCCGCGGGTAGGAGAAAAGGTGCTGGTAGTGACGAATGAAAGCAGCTCCAATTACCTTATGGGATACATCCCTACGTATAATAACCAAGGTACTCAAGATTTTCAAACAACCGGTATGGTTGAAGAAGACGGCAGAGGTCAGGTGTTCCGTTACAAGCAGACCGGGAAAAAGACGGCGCCTGCGGGGGAAGAATATTCGGAGATAGGTTTTTACCATGAAGAGACGGCATGGAAAGCCAAAGCCGCCAATGCTGCTTCCTACGCGGACATTCCCGCAGATACCAATGATTATCCCCACATCGACCGGATCAACATCCATTCCACCGGGGATATTCATGAAAGCGCGGTGAACCACCACCAGATACAGGCAAAGCGTTTTGAATTGTTTGTGGATTGCGACCCTCCAACAGAACCAGGGGATTATGAGTCCAACAAGCTCTTTGGCGACAGGCCGGGAGACGATTCGACCCTTTACGCCGGTGACGCCCATATCAGGGCAAAAAACCGGATAGTCATCAAGGCAGGGGAATCGATAGAGCTTCAGGCGGGACGGTCTTCTATCATTATAAACGACGAGGGGATTACTATTGCCTCAAGAAAAACACAGTCCAATCTGTATAACGGCTGGGACTCGTTAATGGTGGTAAAGGCAAGCAAGGGTATAAGCATGTTCGGACAGCATATAGAGATCAGGGGGGGCATTGATTTTAAGCTGATGGAAGGTTATGGCGGGACGATAAGCAGCAAACTGGGCGTTATGCGACTGGCGGGTTTTGATGTAAGAGTCCAGCACATTAACACCTTTAATTATCTGGGATTGGGCGTTGGAAACGGGATTGATTTTTTAGCGAATTGCGGAACCATGATTGCCGGAGCAGCGGGGGCGAACAGTGGGATTGGAAAATCGCTGTCTAATATGTCGGTGGGAGAAAGGGCCGCCGTGCCTTTTTTCGCTTCCCAAGCAAACTCCTCCATAGCCGGCGGCGAACAGGATGTCGCCGATAGTATTCTCCGTATCATTGACATCATATTAACGGTATCACTGGTTGTTGAGGGAGTTCTTGGCAGGGCGATTCCGAAAAAACTTTTACGGGACGAGCACGGGAGAGACGGATTGTATACGGCTCTGGCGCTTGCTGAATATGGCGTATTGCTTGGCGCTTTCTATGCGTTATGTTCGCCGCGTATGATCGATCCTTTTTATGAATCCACTATAGAACTTTCTGGCGGTATTATATGTATGGAGGGTGTTGATTTACTAAAACTTTTCCGGGATGAAAGATCTGCTCAAGGGCCGCTTGCCGGTGTTGACTCGAAATCATTGAAGGATGCGTATAAAGACGGCTTTAATAATTTTCTTTCGAAGTTGCAAACGGCATTGGCAGATAAAAAATTAGTGGCCGGAATCGCCGCCGGAATCGGCGCGGCTGCGGTAGGCAGTATTGGTTATGGTGTGTATGCGAGCAAAATTCAGGACGAGGAATTCGAAGCGGAGTTAAGGAGTTTATAAATGGCATTGGATGAAAAGACTCAGGAAACCATAACAGAACTTGTCGCGCCTATTGTCGGTTCGGCGTTAAGCGCCGCAGTGGTAAGCGCCGCAGTGGCGGTTATATCAAAACTGGTGGTTACTAATTACAAGGAAAGCGGTCTAACGGGGGATAAAGAAGTGAAGCCCACCGAAGACGAGACCACCATAAGCAAGTCCGAAGTCGCGGCTTCCGAGACAGAGGGAAAACTCGCCCAGGACAAGGTGGCGGGAACCGAGGGCGAGGTCATGGCCAACGAGACCGAGGCCCGGGCGCTCACCGGAGAGGCCACCGCAGCGGATTCGGGGGCTTCCGCCCTGCGGACCAAGGCCGGGGCTTCGGATATTGAAACCAAAGCCCTGAAAATGACGTAAGTCATGCGATGACCTAAAGGGAAAAAATGGCAGATAAACTTGATTGGTTGAATAAACACCTGATACTCTTGCGGTATGTTACGCTAAAGGACGCCGTTGAAAAAGAGGGGTATAAGATCCGGCCGGATCTTGCGGAATTCTTTGTGGGGGTCAATACCGGGGAGGAGATGGTTTTTAAATTTGCGGGGATGGGCCGTTTCAAATGCGCGTCTGAACTCATGGCCTATATCGCCCACCGGCGGACGGCTGTTTGGTGGGGCTACCGTTGCGTTCATTCTTTGCTTGAAGAGCTAGAGGAAAATCCGGCTGTTGAACGGGATATTGCCGACATCGGCGTTAGTTTTGAACCAACCGTACCGGATTTTGCCAAAGTAGAGCCGCCAAAAGCTGACCCTGAGATGATAGAGAATATGAAAGCAAAACTTGCCGAAATGGAAGCGGATTATCAAAAAGCCAGAGCCGCAGCTGATCCGCAGATGCTGAGCCTTGTTGAGGAGGCGATGGAAGTTGCTTATCAGGAGTTTAAGAAAGTCCATGGCATTCATCCTATGGATCTGATAAAAAAATTGGGAGAAAGGCTTAAAGAGGATCCCCGCCCTATTGATCCGGATTCCCCCCTTTTCAAGGCCGCAGACGAACTCAAGGCAAAACTCCAGACGGTACGGAAGGAAACGGTGGACACCATCAAGTCGGTGATCCCCCCCAAGGCGCCGGAACATGAAAAGAAGATGCGGGATAACGCCCTTTCGGCAGTGTACCGCTGGATCGTCGCGCCGGACGAAGTAAACAGCAAAGCGTGCCTGGACATCGGTAACGAATGTCCCGATACGCCGGCGGGCCTGCTTTCGTTAAGCAGTTTCTGGGCTTTCGGTAACCTTATGCCCGGAGGCGACCAGATCGTCCCCACCCCGCCGGGACTGGCGGCCAACGGCCTGGTACAGACCCTGCTCATGTGTGCCCTCCACAAGGGGGGAACGCGGAAGCTCAAGGAGCGGTACGAGCTCTACTTTGACCTGGGGGTGGATGTATTAAGCGGCAAGGATAACTTGGAAGAGAGCTTGATCGAGAAAAAGGCGCCTCACGAGACCATGTCCGGCGCTGTTCCGGCCCCGGAAAAACCGCTGGAACCGCCTAACCGCACTTATAAACACTGGAAGCCGGAAAATCCAAGAGCCTGAATTATTTAAGAGGAGACAAGACCAGGGTGAAAAGATGTTAACCAGTTTACGTTTTTTTTTGAATCTCGGGGTGGTGGCGCTTATAGGCTGTTTTTTTTTAGGCTGCGCCAGCCAGCGTCAGGTAGTGGTGGGACTTTCCCCGGAGTTGGAGAACTACTACGCCATGTATCCTTCGATAGAATTTGACGCGGTTGCGGTTACCAGTGAAGAGGCGGATCAGATCAAAAGCGAAGGGGTAGACAAGTATTTTGCCCCTGCCAGTCTCCTGCGGAAACGGCTTGATCCTTTTACCGTATTCTTTTCCCAGGAGCATACTCAGCCTGAGATCCTGCCCTACCGGTCGAATTATTGGGACCGGTGGCTCAAGAAAAAGCCCGTAACCCTGGTGCTTATCGCGAATCTGCCTCATTCGCCGGATATGCCCCAGGA
>JAITBO010000375.1 GCA_031283505.1 Treponema sp.
TTTACAGAGCTCAACTTGTTTATAAAATCCTCTCAGAACTCCATACAAGGCGTAGTGGAGGATATCCGCCATTTTTGGGCTTTAAAAGTCATTTTTGTTCGTTCTGACAAAAAAGGGAAATTCTTATTTGTAAATTTTAACGTTTTAGAGGGTGAACGAATCGCTCGTTATTGACAGCCTAAGCTGAACTTGTAGAAAATAAACCAAAACGCACTGGATTCCCTGGCCTAGGGCGCCGCCCTGACCAAGGCGCTTGAGGCGGTCAATGATATGGGCGCCTTCGCCCTCTCCGTCCGCCGACACCTTCCAGACCACCCGGAACGAGTTCGGCACCCTCTTGGGGGATATGCAGACCGGCGCGGACTTTTTCAATCAGATCAATACCTTCAATGACAAGACCCCCTTTCCCCTGGACACTCTCAACCAGGCGACCCAGGTATTGCTTGCCGCGGAAGTGCCGCTGGCGGATTTGCAAAACCATAGGTATACAGCCCGTTTTCACTGTTCCGGGTTAATTTCCAACATACTGCTGAGGTGTTTTCTTATCATGACCACGATATAATCTTTGGGTAGCCGTATAACGGTCATAGTCTTATGACAATAGCTATAGGATTCAGGGATACCTTTTTTTAAAACCTTTAACCCTAGCGGAAGCAGTAGCCGTAAGAGGGGAGCGGTCCCCCCGGACCAGGTACTGATACCCCAGCCCGGCGATCATGGCCCCATTGTCCCCGCAGAATTCCGGGGGAGGAAAAATACAGCGTATATCCTTCCGCTCCGCCAGACGGGACCGCAGGCAGGAATTTGCCGCCGCCCCGCCTCCCGCAACCACCGTGTCAAGCCCGGTATCCTCAATGGCCCGGAAAAGACCCCGTAGCAGTATTTCTACCGCCGTCTTCTGAAAGGAGGCGGCAATGTCCGCCGCTTCGTTCTCCCCGGAGGCAGGTTTGACGCGGAACTGTTCCAGTTGGTTTATCACTGCGGTTTTAAGTCCCGAATACGAAAGGTCGCAACGGTGTTCCAAAAACCCGTTCCTTTTGTACAGGTTCGGCATGGGAAAGCGGAAAGCCTCACTGTCGCCGGTCTTTGCCAATTTGTCAATCGCCGCCCCGCCCGGATATCCAAAACCGTAATGTTTGGATACCTTGTCGAAGGCTTCCCCCACGGCATCGTCAATGGTGGTTCCCAAAACAGTAATGTTGTCGAAATCATCCGCCCGGCAGATGATGCTGTGTCCCCCGGACACGAGGAGACCCAAAAAAGGATACGCCGCCGGTTCCTCCGTCCACCCAGGGGCAGCCAGGCGGGAAGCGTAGAGGTGGGCCAGCATATGGTCTACCGCAATAAAGGGAAGGTCCCGGGCCCAGGCAAAAGCCTTAGCGAAATTCAACCCTACCAGGAGAGATCCCAAAAGCCCCGGCTGGGCCGTTGCGGCGACCCCGTCTATATCGCCGCTTTCCAGGCCGGCATCGTTCAGGGCCTTTCCCACTACACCCCCGATCCATTCCGTATGCATACGGCTTGCCAGTTCCGGGACCACCCCGTTATAGGCCGCGTGTACGGGAATCTGGGTAGCCACCACATTGGATAGAACCTCCTGCCCATCTACGACTACCGCAGCCGCGCACTCATCACAGGAAGACTCAATACCTAAAACCTTCATATAAAACCTTTAATGTTCCTTATACTACTATATACTACTATCCCGATACGATTAAACCTGTGGATTTGGGCGCATCCGGCGCACCCGCCGGACCGGGCTATCCGCTCCAATTCCTCAGCCCGCCTGCTGCGGGCTTGCGGGATTTCCGCTTCTATCCCTTGCGCTTCACTGTGTGATATAATCTCCCCTCATGAAGTAAAACCACATTTTTCTAGCTGTCGGGATACTACCCCGGCGTGTTATTCGGGTCTGTACTGTAAAAAAACGATTATGGGCGTGTCCGGCCTCATGTTAGGCAGGTCCCTTTTTTAAAGGAAACCCACGCTTTCATCGTTGACTGAACACCGGCGCCATGGAGTGTCATTCGCCCCCATCCTTTACAAGCCGCGAAACAGTGGTCAGGGAATAGCCTTGACCGGTTAAACCGGGATAGAGTTCCGTAAGAACCGTTGCCAGTTCTGGCGACCAGGTATGGCCTATCATCACCGCCGCCCCTTTAGCCCCGGCCTTTTCAAGCCCCTGGGAGACCGAACGGATCATGGCTTCCCGTTCCTGTTCGTTATCGAGAAATACATCCCGTTCTTCTATAGTCATCCCCAGATTCCGGGCTGCCTGCGGCACGGCTGTATCAGCAGTCGTCCGGGAATCCAGAAAAACAATCCCCCGTTCCCGGCACAAGGCAAGCACAGTTTCCATTATCTCTTCGTCCATGGTAATCCGCGATCCCTGATGGTTGTTCATCCCCGCCACCGGACCGATCTCGTCCAGGTTCCGCTCTATAAGGACCCGCACCTCTTCCCGGCTCATCCCCGCGTATACCGCGCCGGGTCCGGGGGCCTGCCCCCCCAGGGCCTCCATGGGCTGGTGAAGAAACACCTCCTTCCCGGCGGCTCGTATCCGCCGCGCCGTCTCCGCCGAATGGGGCAGCCCCGGCAGGACCGCTATGGTCAGAGGGCCCGGAAAGCGCAGAAACGGCTCCAGTTCCCGCAGGTTGTTCCCGGCGTCGTCAATGACAAATGCCAAGGTTCCCCGGTGTTCAGGAGCGGGACGAGGTGGTTGTTTGACCGGGGCTTCCGGCGCGATTGTGGCTGGGGACGGCGCCACCTCGGGAACGACGGGCGTCTTTACGGACGGGGGAGGCTCCACAATTTGGGGCGGCTGTTCAACCGGGGCCGCCGGTACGCTTGCAACCGGAAGCGGTACGGTCTCGGGAACAGCAACAGGCCCGGACCTGGGAGGACGCAGGATAAACACAACTAAGGATGCCAGGACAGCCGCGAAAATAAATATCCCCGTAAAAAACACAATCCTTATTCTGTCTTCCGGGGTTAGCTGCCTGCTCCGTCTCCGGCTTGGGACGGCAGATTTTTTTTCCCTGGCTGTCGCTGTTTTCTTTTGTGGAGACTTTTTCACCGAATTAAGAATACCTATTCAACAGGGCCTTAATCAACAACCTCACCCTGTATAGACAACAAACCCCCCACCCTGTTTTGGGTTAGGGGGCTTTTGCCGTATAGAAGCTCTATTAAAGGCCGCGCCGGTTATATCGCTTCGTTGAAATACACGGTTTTCCGGAAATCTTCCGCATTGGCGCGGATTTTCTTGAGGGCTTTTATTTCAATCTGGCGGACGGTTTCGGGGGAAATACCCATTTCGTCGCCAATTGTTTTCAGGGTATGCCGTTCGCAACCATTGATCTGATACCGGTACATGAGGATGCGTTTTTCCCGTTCTTTCAGGCGATCCAGCATACGGAGGGTTTCATCCTGAACAGACTTCCGCATCATAGCCCGTTCCGGACTATAGGTATAATCCTCGTGGGTATCCATCACAGAGGAAGATTCATTTTCTTCCGAGACCGCCTCCAGAGGAATGATCCCGCTGGTCATACTTAATATCAAAGCCACTTCTTCCTTGGCGATACCAAGATAATTTGCAATTTCTTCAATAGTGGGCTGGCGCATAGAGGACTGGTTCAATATGTGATAAGCTTTCTGGATTTTACGAAGGAGTTCTTCCTTGCGGTAAGGCAGACGAATGACCCGGCGGCGATCGGACAGGAAACGGACAATAGCTTGCCGTATCCACCAGTTCGCGTATGTCGAAAAACGGACGTTTTTAAGATGATCGTACTTTTCCACCGCCCGCATAAGCCCCATGTTTCCTTCCTGAACGATGTCCATAAACGCGACATCAAAGGTCATATACCTGCGGGCAATTTTGACCACAAGCCGTAAATTTGCCTCGATGAGCCGCTTCTTGGCCGCTTCGTCACCTTTTTGAATCCGCTTGGATAACTCCAACTCTTCCTCAAAAGTCAGTAAAGGAACGGTCTTAATTGTATTACAATATACTTGCAGAATATCTTCCGTATCTATTACTTGTTTTTTGTTCATTATTTTCACTTCCGGAGGCAGCCTGGCTTAACCTCCGTATAATATATAGCAAATTCCATGCCAAATATATGATTTTTGAGAAATTCTTCTTAATTCCTTATATTATAAGGAATTAGAATTTTTAAAAATTTCCATCGATTTTTTTAAATCAAATTTTGTATAAATTCTCGTACAACAGCGTCAGAAAAAACATATAGTAAATTTTATACATTTGAAGTATAGTTAACCGGTGAAGCATTGTATAACCTTTCAAAAACAGAGAACAAGAGGATATGATTGAATATGTAACGCCCGGCAACATTGACAACCGTATTCTGATCCGGGCAGCAGCGGTTTTGTCCGGGGGCGGCCTTTTGGCCTTGCCTTCGGACACCACCTGGATAACGGCCTGTTCCTTCCTTTCCCGGGAGGGGATACGCAGGCTCAGGCGGCTTTCCGGGGAACGGGACGAACGGCATTTCACCCTGCTCTGTTCGGACATCTCCCAGTTCGGGGAATTCTGCTCCCTGGATAACAGCCGGTTCCGTGTTATCAAGCGGCTTTCGCCGGGGCCCTACGTTTTTATCTTGAAGATGCTGGTGGGAACAGGAAAGAGCCTGAGCCTGCGCAGGCCGGAGTTGGGGGTACGCATACCCAACCACCCGGTTCCCCTGGCGGTGATCAAAGCCGGGGGAGCGCCCCTCTATTCCATCACCGCGAAACGGAGCATGGGGGCCGGAAAACCGGACGAATACAGGAAAAATAAACCGGAAGATGCCGGAGATGAGACGGAGCTTCCCCGGATTCCGGAAGAGGACCTTTTCGAAAGCGGCTGGGAGCTTGAGGGGACAGATGACTTGGACCTTATCCTGGACAGCGGAGAGGATCTGTCCCGCATATTTTCTACCATTCTCGATATGACAGGAGACGAAATCCGGGTACTCCGCAGAGGCGCGGGGCCTTGGCCGGCGTAAGAATAGGGCGGCGGAAGCAAGGCGTATATGGCAAAACACTGGGTTCGGGTTGTATTTAAGCGCAGAATTTTTGTTATCACTATACTACTTGCTCAAATAGCGTTTGTGCTGTTTTTAACTGCGGGGTCCAGCATAATTTTTGGATATGTCAACCTGGCCTTTAGCGTTTTAAGCATAATGGTATGCCTGCATATTATCAACAAAAAAGAAAAAGCAGCGTATAAATTGACGTGGATTTTCATGATCATGATCTTCCCCATATTCGGGGGGGTTATGTACATTTTTTTCTATTCCCAGTCAAATTCTAAAAAACTACGCAAGGCTGTCGAAGCCGGAGACCGGCATTGGCGTCCCTTCAGTATGCTTACGGGAGATATACTTCCTGTTTTGAAACAGGAAGACTGCCTGCCCCAGGTACGTTATCTTCAGGAATACGCGGGTTTTCCGGTCTTTCGCCATACCCGGACAGAATACTTCGCTTCCGGGGAAGCTTTTTTTAAGCGATTGCTTCCGGAACTGGAAAAAGCGAAACACTACATTTTTATGGAGTTTTTCATTATCCGCCAGGGAAAGATGCTTGATCCCATTCTGGAGATCATGGAGCGCAAGGCAAAACAGGGATTGGATGTCAGGCTTATCTATGACGATCTGGGATGCTTTATGTCCCTGCCGATGGATTTTAAGCAAACCCTGGAAACAAAAGGAATCCAATGCATTGTTTTTAATCCCTTTAAGCCTATCCTTACTTCTCACCAGAACAACCGGGACCACCGGAAGATCATTTCTATTGACGGTAAAACCGCCTTTACCGGGGGAATAAATCTGGCGGACGAATACATCAACGCATACGAAAAATACGGTCACTGGAAGGACGCGGGTATCATGATCGAAGGAGAAGCGGCCTGGTCCATAACTCTTATCTTCCTGCATATGTGGAACCTGGGGAAAGAACAACAGGACGATCCTCTGCGTTTCTATCCCTGGAAGGATGTTCCCTGTACCGTACCATCAGACGGTTATGTACAGCCCTACGCCGACAGTCCTATAGACGATGAAAACGTGGGTGAACACGTATATATACAGATCATCAATAATGCCAAAGAGTACGTGTACATTAATACCCCATATCTCGTAGTGGACGACAACCTTCTTTCCGCCCTGACGCTGGCGGCAAAAAGCGGCGTTGATGTCCGCATCATCACCCCCCACCGGTGGGACAAATGGGTGGTAGCCATCACTTCCCGGTCCTACTACCGGCATCTGGTCATGGCAGGGGTCAAAATCTACGAATATTCAGACGGCTTTAACCATTCCAAGACCTTTGTTTCCGATGACAAGGTTGCTACCGTTGGCACCACGAATCTTGACTTCCGCAGCCTCTATCTTCATTTTGAATGCGGGGTCTGTATCTACAAGAGCCGGACCGTTCAGGCGGTTAAAGAAGATTTCCTCAACACCATTCCGGTCTGCCACCGCATCACTCTGGCCGACTGCGCCCGTAATGCCTTCCAGCGGCTGCTTCAGGATGTACTGCGGGTGTTCGCGCCGCTGATGTAGCGTACACCGAAGCCGGCGGCATTCATGCGGCGGACGGTGACTATGGCAAATTTCCGGAAGAAAGGATAGACTGATACCATGCGGAATAAACTTACTATGGAACTGGCGGTCTGCGGTTTTAACGCGGCTGCGGCTGTGGGGGAACTGCACCCGGAAAGAATCAACCGGCTGTTTCTCCGGGAAGACAGGCTTAAACAGTTCAGCAAGATTTGCAGGAATTTGGCCGAACGGAAGCGGCCCTATAAGATATGCAGTGATGAGGAACTGGAACGGGTCTGCAAGAGTATACGCCACCAAGGGGTAGTTGCCATGATTGAGGAACCGGCAGTAGAGGACGTGAGCCGGGAAGACATAGACCTTTGGGCGGCGGAAGGGAAAACGGGGCTCATCCTGTACTCCGTTGGAAACGACCACAACCTGGGGGCCATGGTCCGTTCTGCCGCCTTCTTCGACGTTCATTTCGTGGTCATCTCCGAAGCGGACGAAGAAGCCCGGCTCACCACCGGCGCTTACCGGGTCGCCGAAGGCGGCATGGAACACGTAACCTTCCGCAAGGTGCGGGATACCGCAGCCTTCCTGAAACGCCTTGCGCCTTCAATCGTTACCCTGGGAGCCGCCCCCAGGGCGCGGATGCGCCTGAGGGACATGGATGCCGTTATCCGGGAAAAAGCCGCAGTCCGCAGGTGTGCCCGGCCCGGAATCGCGGTGGTCGTAGGGAACGAGGAGACCGGCCTTCCCCCGGAAGTGGAGGAACACTGTGCCGCCTTGATCCGTATTCCGGGGACCGGTCGTATCGAAAGCCTCAACGTGGCTCAGGCGGCCACACTTTTCCTTCACGAACTTTACGAGCGCTAGGTCGGCACAGGGATACTGTTTATGGAAGTGCATCTGCCGGTACAAACACTGTTCGCAGGCCGTGACATGGACCTGCCCCGGACGCGGCGGTTCCTCTCCGGCCTTGCCGCCCTGCCCCCGGATATGCCGGGAAAACCGCCGTTCCTCACGGACATCGCGGCCCTCTGTGCCGGAACGCTTGGTGCGGAACCGAACGCAGCGGCTTTATGGGGCCCTGTCCGCCGGGGACTGAACCGCCGTTATCTCCGCATACGTTTTGTTCAAAGCGAACTGGAGCGGCTGGATTTTAAGAAAGCCGGACCGGGTGTCATGTTCAACGATTTTGTTTTTGATCAGATTGATTTTTCCGTATACAAAAAAATTTCAGAAGAGGATTACTCCCTTTATTCGCGGGAAGGACTGGAAGATTTTGAGGCCCCCTTCTTTATGCGGAATTTCCGGTTAAGCCGGGAAAAAATTCAGGCCCTGATCGGCAGGGCGTACACCCGGATAGGCGGCTTCTATTACCTCATGCAGGAAAAGTTGCTCTCCAATCCCCTGCTCATGTCCGCCCTTAGGACTCTGCAAACCTCTCTGGAATTCGCCCCCCTTTTCACCAAAGAAACGATACGGGATGAATGCCGCGCCACAACCTGTTTTTTAGACCTCTGCGGGGAAACAGCGAGGGACGCCGCCTTTCGTCAGGAAGAAGAGCCGGGCCGCCTTTTCACATTCCTGATCAGGGCCCTTCACGGCGCTTCCATGATCCACCCGGACGGCATGAAAACAGACCTTTCGACCCTTCAAGAAGAAAAGACCGTAATGCTTAGAGGAACCTTCCATCCTCAGGGTAAAGCGTACACAATGACGTTAATGAAAAATTAAGGAGGCAACGGCCACCAGCCAAAACGCACAAGGGATAGAAGCGGAATAGAAAATCCCTGCCGCTCTGTGGCAGGGATTTTCTATTATAGCGGATAGCCCGGTCGCCGCATGGAAACGAAGTTTCCATGCGGCGATGCGCCCAACATAAACTCGATATTCGGCTTATTCGCCTCCCTGGGTTCCGAAAAGAGCGCCTAACTGATTGTTCACCATCAGGGTAGGCTGGTGAGTCGCGTCCAGGGTGTCGCGCCAAAGGCTACCTTCCGGATTTACATGGTTGCGGATAACCGCTACCTTCATTGGCAGATGGACAAATTCGTTGTTCACCAGGCCTATAAGGACCTTGGTCTTCCCGGCCATGGCCGCATGGACCGCCGCGTTGCCAAGGCGTTCGCAATAGATGGAATCATTGGGGCTTGCCGGGGCGGAACGGATCATGTAGCTGGGATCTATGTATTTAAGATTAATTTCTATATTTTTGGCCTTAAAATATTCCACAATCCGGTCCTTCATGTAGGTTCCCGCATCGACGATTTTCGCGTTGCCGCCGGCGTCGGTCGTTTTTTCCTTTACAAGCTGATCCTGAAGTATGCCCTCGGCTACCAGGATGACCGCATGGCCCCGCTTTTGAATCCGTTTTTCCAGGTGACCGAGGAACCCGTTTTTACCATCCAGTTCAAAAGGCACTTCCGGAATCAAAACAAAGTTCACCTCATGGCTTGCCAAAGCGGTATGGGCGGCGATAAACCCCGATTCGCGGCCCATCACCTTCACCAGGCCTATGCCGTTGATCTGAGAGTGGGCTTCCATGTGGGCGGCGGTCACCGCTTCCACCGCCTTGGCCACCGCCGTATCAAAGCCGAAGGATTTCTGGATATAGGAGAAGTCGTTATCCACCGTCTTGGGAATGCCCACCATGGCGATTTTAAGGCCCCGTCTCCCGATTTCCTCGGCGATCTCCAGGGATCCTTTCTGCGTTCCATCGCCACCTATGGTAAAGAGAATGTTAAGGTTCAGCCGCTCCAAGGCGTCCACGATACGGGAAACCTCTTTACCGCCGCCCCGGGCGCTTCCCAGCATCGTACCCCCTATCTTATGGATGTCGTCCACTGCATCCGGGTCCAGCGGTATGGGGGTAAACCTCCTGCCGTCATCCAAAAAACCCTGATAACCGTAGCGAACCCCGGAAATCCTGGTGACCCCGTACCGTAGCGACAGACAGCAGACTATGGCCCGGATCACATCGTTGAGCCCCGGACACAGACCGCCGCAACTCACGATTCCGGCGTGAACATGGTTTGGCATAAAGTATATCTTTTCCCGGGGCCCGGCACACTCAAAGACCGTACTCCTTTCCACCGGCTGCTGTTTCCCAAGGGACACCCGGGCATCAGGCCGAACAAATTCATCATCCGTCACATAATTGGCAATAAAATCACCCTCAGTTTTGGACATGGTAATGGGTGAATCGACATTACAGGGCCCTAAAGTTTCAATGGAAAAATCTATAGGCCCTTTTTTCTTATTCATGGGTATCCCCCTATTCAAAAACGATATTTCTTTAACTATAATAGATTTTACATGGATCAACAGGTTTTGGGAAGCCGTCTTGAAAAAATCGAGACAAAGCTCGCCTTTTTGGAAGATTTTCTTGCCCGGCTTCAAGATGAGGTGGTAGAGCGGAACGCGGCTATGGATGCCCTCAAAACCGAACACGCAGCAATGAAGGAGAAGCTCCTGCAAATGTCCCGGGACCTTGAGGAGATTCCAAACCAAAAGCCGCCTCATTATTGAGCCGGGAGCCTGTTGCATTGGTTATTGGGTTCTAAACACGAAGTACAACAAACTGCTAGCACACAAATCCCGAATATGCTAGTATTTTTCGTTCATTATAATTTCAGACGAGGCAGGGCCGGGTATGATCAATCGAAATGAATTTATTTCCGATGAAGACTGGCGGGGGTTCCTTGAGTTTTCCAAAGACCTGGAAACCCCCTACATTGTAATTAACCTCAAGGCTATAAAGCTGAATTATCAATGCCTGCGGGGTCTTTTCCCTTACAGCGAAATATACTACGCCGTCAAGGCCAACCCGGCCCCGGAAGTGGTATCCCTGCTGGCCGAAATGGGTTCCAACTTCGACATCGCTTCCCGGGCGGAATTGGACATGGTTCTCTCCCTGGGTGTTCCGGCGGAACGGCTCTCCTTCGGCAACACCATCAAAAAGGCCAGGGATGTGGCCTATTTCTACGAAAAAGGGGTCAGGATGTTCGCCACGGACAGCAAGGAGGACCTGAAAAACATCGCCGCCGCCGCTCTGGGGTCCCGAATATACGTCCGTATCCTGGTGGAAAACTCCACCACCGCCGACTGGCCCCTTTCCCGCAAATTTGGCTGCCACCCCGATATGGCTTACGACCTCCTCATCATGGCCCGGGACCTGGGGCTGATCCCTTTCGGTATCTCCTTCCATGTGGGAAGCCAGCAGCGGGACATAGGCCAATGGGACGACGCCATAGCCAAAACCAAGTACCTCTTTTCCTGCCTGGAGGAGTATGAAGGCATACGCCTTTCCATGATCAATATGGGCGGCGGCTTCCCGGCGGCCTATATCCAGCCCACCAACGATCTAAAAGAGTACGCCGCAGAAATCAAGCGTTACCTCATTGACGACTTCGGCGAAGAACTCCCCAAAATCGTCCTGGAACCGGGCCGTTCCCTGGTGGGGAACAGCGGCATCCTGGCCTCCGAGATAATTCTCGTCTCCCGGAAAAACAATACCGCCCTGAACCGCTGGGTCTACCTGGACGCAGGCAAATTCAACGGCCTCACCGAAACCATAGACGAATCCATCAAATACCCCATCGTGACAAGCAAGGACGTTCCCGGCGGCAAGGAAGCCGAAGTGATCATCGCCGGACCCACCTGCGACGGCCAGGACATCCTCTACGAGAAGTACAAGTACCGGCTCCCGGTGGACCTTAAAACCGGTGACCGGCTCTACTTCCTCTCCACCGGGGCCTACACTGCAAGCTATGCGTCAATCGGGTTCAACGGGTTTGCGCCTATTAAGACCTACATCATGCCGCAGAAAAAGTAAGAGGAGCGCGGCAACCGGCTACGGCTGCGCCTTCCTGCGTACCAATACTATCGCCTCCCAAGGCTCAAGTTTCCCCGTCAGATCTGTCCTTGCGGTATTGGACGCCTCTATCGTACAGCCGCCGCCCGGACTCACGCCGGATGCCCGCAGCGCCCCGGCCAAGTCCGCCCGCTTTCCCGAAAAGTTGAGGATAACCGTCCAGACTTCGTCCTCCCCCTCCCGGTCATAGGCGATCACCGGTCCCCGGGCGTAACGCGGCGCAAAGGGCGCATACTTCAGGGTTTCGCTTGAAGCGCGCAGGGTGATGAGTTGCCTGTAGAAACTCCGTATCGAACCGGGATCATCCGCCTGAGCTTCGTAGTTGATCCGGGTATGATTCGCGTTGATCCCCAGCCAGGACTTCCCCGTGGTGAACCCCGCGCCTTTTCCGGCGGACCACTGCATAGGCGTGCGAGCGTTGTCCCTGGAGGCGGCGCTGATCCACTTCCACCTGAGAACCGCCGGAACGTGATAGCGTTTGAGGAGGGCGTTCATGTTGAGGGACTCCACATCATTCAACTGATCAAAACCCGTAAAATCGAAGTTCGTCATCCCTATCTCCTGCCCCTGATAGATAAAGGGAGTCCCCCGCAAGGTCAGTTCCAGAACCGCCAGCAGTTTTGCGCTCCGCTCCCGGTACGTCCCGTAGTCGCCGTAATGGGACACAATCCGGCTTTGATCGTGGTTCTCAAGGTACACCGCGTTCCACTCAAGCCCTTGCTGCCACTTGGTTAGTACCTCAAGAAATTTCGCCGCCCTGAACCGCTTGGGGATGTACTTGGCCACCCGCCGGTCCACCTCCAGATGCTCAAAGTAGAACAGCATATTGAGTTCGTGCCGCTCCTCATCGCACAACAGCTTCGCTTCATCCAGGTCCACCATCACCGATTCCCCCACAGTAAAGCAGTCGTAGGCGTCCAGCACATCCCGCCTGAGTTCCCGCAAAATCTCGTGATTCCCCTTCTGACACTTATACCACTCAATACCCGGCAGAATCCCGCCCTTCTTCCCGTCCTCAAGACTCGTCTTGTACAACACGTTGATCACGTCGCACCGGAACCCTGCCACTCCCTTGTCCAGCCAGAACCGCAGGATGCCCTTTATCTCCTCAATCACCCTGGGATTCTTGTAGTTCAAATCCGGCTGTTTCTTGTGAAACAAATGCAGGTAGTACTCGCCGCTCCGTTCGTCAAACTCCCAGGTATCCTCGACGAAGAACCCCCGCCAGTTATTCGGCAGCCCCCCGCCCTGCTTAGGTGGCCGCCAGATGTAGTAATCCCGGTACTCGCTCGCCGGATCCCGGCTTTTCCGAAACCAGTCATGCTCGTCCGAGGTATGGTTGATCACCAGGTCCATGATGATCCTGATGTCCCGCTTCCCCGCCTCCGCAATCAGGGCCTCCATGTCCGCCATAGTCCCGAACTTGGGGTCTATGCCCCGGTAATCGCTGATGTCGTACCCATTGTCCGCGTCCGGCGAAGGGTACACCGGCGACAGCCAGATAATCCCCACCCCCAAATCCTTGAGCGCATCCAGCCGCAAAATGATCCCCGGAATATCCCCAATTCCATCGCCGTTGGAATCCTGAAAACTCCTTGGGTAGATCTGATAAACCACCCGTTCCTTCCACCACACCGCCATACTAACCTCCCTATACGGAATTTGGGCGCATCTTGCCTCCGGCAAGACCGGGCTATCCGGGGCTCCGGCCTCCTCGACCCAAAGGCGGCTGCACCGCCTTTGGGTCTGCGGGGGCCGCCTCAGACCCTCCGGGTCCGGGCGCCCCTTCTATCCCTTGCGCATTGGCTGCCAGCATCACAACTTACCACCTTGTCGCTGCTTCCCCTTTCCTTATATATTATAAACTAAAGCCGTTTCAAAATATCAGATTTTAAAACAGGCCCAACCAGTAAGGAGATCAATATGCTCGAAGAACAAGTCAAGAACGCTCTCGACAACGTAAGGCCCTCCCTTCAGGCCGATGGCGGGGACGTGGAATTTGTTTCCCTTGCCGATGACGGGACGGTTTCGGTAAAGCTCACCGGCGCTTGCGGCGGCTGCCCCATGGCCCAGATGACCCTGAAAATGGGGATTGAAAACTATCTGAAACAAGAAGTCCCCGAGGTTACCGCCGTAATCGGCGTTTAGGCGCCGGGTTTCTCATTCGAAAATTTCAGTCCCGGAAAGTTCCGGTTCAAAAGTCTCCCCTTCAGGATTTCCTCCCCATAAGCCATCGGGATATGGAGGCGCGGGGGTGGGAATCCTGTGATTTTATCTTTGTTTCAGGCGACGCCTATGTGGATCACCCCTCGTTTGCCGCCGCTCTCATCTGCCGCGTTCTGGAAGCCGAAGGCTACCGGGTCGGCATTATCCCCCAGCCCGACTGGAAGAACCCCGAATCCTTCCGGGTCCTGGGTCGTCCCCGCCTGGCTTTTCTCGTTGGCTCCGGTAACATGGATTCCATGGTCGCCCATTATACCGCCGCCCGCAAGCCCCGCTCCCAGGACGCCTATTCCCCTGGAGGCCGCCCCGGTCTCCGCCCTGACCGCACCCTTATCCCCTATGTCTCCGGCATCCGGGCCGCCGGGAACTCCGTTCCTGGAGATTCCACTCCTGGAAACAAAGTCCCGGTCATCATAGGCGGCCTGGAAGCCTCCCTCCGCTGCTTTTCTCACTATGACTACTGGTCGGATACGGTGCGCCGTTCCATTCTGCTCGATTCCAAGGCCGATCTTCTGGTGTACGGCATGGGCGAACGGGCCATCCTGGAAATCGCCCGCCGCCTGGCCGCCGGGGAGAACATCGCCGCCATTCGGGAGACTCGGGGCGTCTGCGTCCCCGCATCGGGCCCCCCGGACGGTTCCCTCCCCGCCGGATGCCCGCCCAACGCCTTGCGCCTTCCGGATTACGACACGGTAAAGGGGGACGATCCTGCTTCCCTCCGCGCCTACGCCGAACACTTCATGTTGCAAAAACAGAACGCCGATCCCGCAAGCTCCCGCCCCCTGATCGAACGTACCGGGGACCGGCGCTGGGTAATCCGCAATCCTCCCGCCTTGCCCCTGACCACTGCGGAATTGGATCGCGTTTACGAACTTCCCTTCACCCGCCGCGCCCATCCCGTCTACGATGAGGCAGGAGGTGTTCCGGCGCTCAAGGAGGTCGCTTTTTCCCTGACCGCGAACCGGGGTTGTTTCGGCGGTTGTTCCTTCTGCGCCATTACCTTTCACCAGGGCCGGGCCGTCACCCCCCGCAGCAAGGAAAGCCTGGTCCGGGAGGCCGACGCCCTCAGCCGGTCCCCTGGTTTCAAGGGCTATATCCACGATGTAGGGGGCCCCACCGCCAACTTCTTCACGCCCCCTTGTCCCCGGCAAAAGACCGGGAGCTTCTGCCCCGACAGGGAATGCCTCTTTCCCGAACCGTGTCCCCAACTCCGGGCCGATCATGGTGCATACCTTGCCGCCCTGGAAGCCCTCCGGCAACTCCCCAGCGTAAAGAAGGTTTTCGTTCGTTCCGGCCTCCGCTTTGATTATCAGGAACTGGACCACAGACACGGAAAAACCTTCCTGGAAACCCTCTGCCGTTATCATGTGAGCGGCCAACTCAAAGTCGCACCGGAACACTGTTCCTCCCGTGTCCTCGAAGCCATGGGCAAACCCGGCCCGGAGGTCTACGAAACCTTCCGTAAAAATTACGCCGAAACGAACCTCCGCCTGGGCCTTAAACAGTACCTTATCCCCTATTATATCTCCGGTCATCCCGGTTCCACCCTGGAAGACGCTGTGGAACTGGCGCTACGCCTCAAACAGGACCGCTTTATCCCGGACCAGGCGCAGGATTTCTACCCAACCCCCGGTACGCTTGCCGCCGTGATGTACCATACCGGCCTTGATCCCCGCATAATGAGGCCCATCCCCGTAAGCCGGGGGGAACGGGAACGCCGCCTCCAGCGCGCCCTTTTGCAGTTCGACCGTCCGGAGGCGCGGCCCCTGGTCCGGGAGGCCCTGAGGAAAGCGGGGCGGGAGGCCCTGATCGGAAATGGACCGGGGTGTCTTGTAAGGAAGGACTAAACCGGACCCCGGAAAAAGGGACTTGTCCCGAATACAAAGCCGCGCAAGGGATAGAAGCGGAAATCCCGTGCGGAATTGGAGTGGATAGCCCGGTCCGGTACTGAACACCGAAAGTGTTTTAGCCGGATGCGCCCAAATTCCTAAGCCGGTAGTTTAGTTGCGGTCTGAATGCTACCGCCTTGTCGCCGCTATTACCGACAAAGTAGTTCCTATTATCGACAGCATCGTTGTTATTACCGGCGCATACCGGGTAAAGTAATACAGTGCATGATTCGTCTTCGCCGTAATTATCGTCTCGGGCATGATGCCGTCCGTTTTATTCAGCTGGTTGCCTGCTATGTCCGTTATCGTTATGCTTTCCCTCTTGTTCCGTTCCGGAATAAAGCCTCCGGCCAATGCTATGTAATACTCCCAGCCGCGATCAGGTATGTATGGATACCGCCCCGGAACCACTACCGCCCCGGCCACTGTTACGAAATACTGTCGAAAAGGGATTACCAGCGTGTCGTTGTCTTCTATCGACACCTCGCCCCGGTAGGACTCGTCATACAGCAGTGGATTCAGGTTTATCGGAATACGGCTGTCTCCACGGATTATGTAGGCATTCTGTGTATCGGATACCGCCGAAAACCATTTACTGTTCCGCCGCACCATGGAACCGTAATACTCGCCTTTGTTGAACGGAACTACCAGCCGGGTTGAAGCGGTTGGCACAGCCGAAACGGGAGACGATGTTGGAGAAATCCTTGAAGCGATTTGAATGGAGGATGCAGACGCGGGAACTTTTGAAGCGACATCCTCTTCCTCAAATGCCGCTACTGCTCCCTCCACAAAAAGTACCGGCTGTAATTGGGTTTTCGCCGGAACCATTACCATATCGTAGTGTTCCAGTGAAAAATTGTCCCCCAATCCGCCTTCTCCCGGCAGAATCTTATTTCCGGACACAGAAACGCTGTTTACGTACCGGGTAACTTCGATTCTGGTAGGATCGGCCAGGGGAGTG
Source organism: Treponema sp. (assembly GCA_031283505.1). Next base: position 16,501 of record JAITBO010000375.1, read on the forward strand.
AACCCGCTGCCGTAGACTTCAATAAGTTCCTTAAGGTTTTCTCCCGGCAACAATTGGTAAGTTTCCGGCCGTTCCACTTCTCCGTTAATGACAACGGCTCTTTTTACCCTGTTGAAGATTATCGTATCTCCCGGGCGCAGATATGGATCCTGGCTCAACTCTCCAAAACGCCAGGCTTTAAAAAGATCATAGGTCCGTACCTGTCCGCCGGTAGATTGAACCGTTATATCCCGCAGAGAGCTTAGAGGAGTCAACCAACTGACGGCTGAAGACAGCCGGTCCAGAGCCCACGCTTCCCGCTCACCTGCCACAGCGACTTCTCCTTTTAAGTAGACCCTGAAAACAGCAGGTTTCGTTAACACAAACTGTACCGCGCTGAATGCGTAGTTGTTGGAGACAATAGTTTCCACTTGATTTTTCAACTGCATATACGTTTTTCCGGCGGCGTCAATAATTCCCAAATTGACGACCCGGATTTTATAACTGCTGTCTACAGTAATCACATAGGTTATTGGCTCATTTCCAATCATAAACGCAAGGCCGTATACATCGCCCGCAGTAACCCGGTAATCGGGAGAAGCAATAGCCGTCTGAACTTTCAATTCGGCGGCTATCCGGGCCAAGTCCGTACTGGGAGCCGTACCAGCCGTATTCGCCGAAATTACTTTAGCCGTGTTAGCTACGGATGTTTTGTCCGTGTTAGCCGCAGCTGCTTTAGCCGCAGAATTATAAAAATCGGCGGCGGTCTGCGTAAAAGCCCATGAAATTATTATACAAGAAAAAAATACCAGCCCGAAAGTAATTTTAACAAGTTTCATTTTTTGTAATCCTCGCCAAATAACATTTTTTGAAATACAAATTTTTCGTAACCGTTCATCGTTGTAATCATGAGATGGAGTATAATTTAACCTTGCAACAACGATGGTAAAAAAAGATTATTCAAGCTACAATAGACACAATCGTACAGAAAATCAATAACCGGTTTTCCCTGTTGTATACAGGTTGTCAATAAACTCCAGAGCCGTTCCATCCGGCGGTTTCCCCATGCACTACGCGACCCTTGTGTCACTTTCCAGTCTACTATTATCGCCCATATCACCTGCTCCGTCGCCTTTTCTATCGACCTTCGATGTTTGTTCATCCGCCGTTTCCAACTCATCTTGCTTAAACCTTCTCTTCGATATATCGTTCCATACATTTTTTTTACCTCTCCTTGCAATCTTTTCCAAATACTTCGCTTTCACGTTTCCCGACAATCTTGAATACCGTTCCCAATGCGTTTCTGAATACCCATACCCCTTCCAGCTTCCCCCGTCTCTTTCCATCTCGTCTCATCCACATACAGGTGTTCGGCTTCCGGTAACTGTTTCGTCAGTCCTTCATGATGAATCGGCGAAGGGGTCTTTCAATGATCCGCTTACCAGCCCTATTTGGTTCATCACAAATCCTGTCGTTATATCTTTCAAGGCCGCCTGTGTTGTAGTATATGACATAGGTCCGCAGCCTTTCAGGTGCCTTGTCACGACCATGAGTTTCGGTCCGTTTCGGCTATCTGTGCGGTATGATACGGCTGACATTCTTTGTACCAATACCGGTTATACTGATGTTCCGTTACCAACTCTACCTGTTGCCGTGTTTCCGCAACGATGATTTTGTCAATTTGTTCCGGAAGAAACGGGGGCCTTTTGTGCTTTTTATGGCCCTTTTGAGCTCCCTGTTTGCGTTTCTCTCCCTCCTCTCCCCCTTTTTCCGCTGGTTTGAGTATATCCGACGATGGGGTCCTGGAGGAGTTTGTTGAGTTCTTTTCCAAGCGGACAATCTTTTCACTGAGTGCTTTAACCAGTTGCTTTAACGCTTTTATCTCTTTCTGCCGCGCCTCAATGACTGTTAATCGATCGGCTGCGATCTTTCCCCAAATCACCCCCCCACCATAAATAATATTTTTAACTTTGTCAACTGGTTGTATTCCTTATTCCTGGTAAATGGTTACAATTTTTCTATAACCCTTTTACTGTGATGCCTGATGATTATTAAGAATAGGAGTATCCGCACCAGTAAAAATAATGATGAATACACCGTTTTTTCTATCATAGATGGCGGGCGACTATATTTCAAGGCCCCGAGGCTTTTCGTTTTGTCGGATTTTTTGATTCTATGTCGGATAATAAGATTAAACTCAGCCGCCGGGACAAGCCAAAAAACAAAAAGCCCTCGGAGCCGCCACGCCGGAATATCCGCCGGGGACCCTGAGGGCTTTTACCAAAGTTATTAGAACCTGTCCCAAAACTAATTGACTGTACACTAATACGCACGGTTTTGGGACAGGCGCTTGCAGTTTTTCAGGCTTTCAACCTTGCAGAACTGTAAATTTCAAGATTACTTTTCCAAAACTTTAGTTTTGGAAAAACCTCATTATTAAGACCATCTCAATGAACTGTTACATCCGGACCAGAATACCCCTAACAAAGAAATGCCGCTACGTGCAGGGCGGTAATATTTTCCTCAAAATAATGAGTCTCTAAATCATTGGAAAGGATAAAACAATAGACTTATTCGATAACCCGGTTGGTTGTCTCACAAGTCTTGCGGTTTTTCAGGCTAAAGCCTTGCAAAACCGCGTTTTTTAGCGGAAGTTGTTTAGAAACTTCAGTTTCTGGAGGTGATCCAGAAAGTATGATGGATTCTTAAACAAAACCATAATTGATGTAAAAGAAAGCCATATCAAAAGCTTTCCTGTGGTTGAACAGTTTCCTGGAAAAACAACAAGTCCTGCGAAATGCCCGCCTGATCCGATGCCGCAACCGGCAATTGTTCCCTTCTATCCCTACCGTGTACTCTTTCCCTACTTCGTGCTTGTCTTCCC
>JAITBO010000397.1 GCA_031283505.1 Treponema sp.
CCCCTATCAACGCGGGATCCGGTTCATACGTGGGGGTATCCTTGGGACACCCGGCAAGCGTCAGTACACAGGCGGCAGCCATGACAAGAACGGCGTACATAGAAAATTTCGTCTTTTTCATCAAAATAAACTCCTTCGGGTTTGTTTTAATCCGGATCAACCGCTTTTTAATGAACGTATCCCCTGACAGAGGCCGCCGCAAAAGTTTTTCCGGATAATATCAAGGTCTGTCCACAAAGCAGCCGGCTTTGTGGACAGGCACTATATATAATATACAGAAAAAAAAGAAATGTAGTCCAGTTCCTGGAAAATTTCATAAAAAAGTCTAACGGCTGGAAATGAAAAATGAACGTGTTCAAAAATGCCTGTTGACCGCCGGTTTTTGTGGTATAATAAGCGCAAATTCATTTCAGAGAGGAACCTATGAAGAACGACAAGCACACAACCGCCATCCCGGAGGCGACGATAACGCAGGTTCACGGGCAAGTTGCCGCGGTGATACAGGCGTTAGCCCCCCACACCATCGCCCTGACCCCCCAGGAGCGCCGAGCCATACTCAAAATGGGGGACAAGAGCCTCGCGTTTGTGGAAAAAGCCCACGACTACGCCGCCGACAACCCGGCGCTGGTCCCCAGTTACCTGGACATGGCGGCCTTCGACGTGGATTTTGCCGACGCCCACGGGCTTTGGGGCCTCCTCACCCTGATCCGGCAGTTGGAGGAAGCAGTCGAGGACACCGTGATGGCCGCCGGCAGCGAGGCCTTCCACGCGGCCCTTGCCTTTTATCACAACGCCCAGGCCGCGGCCAAGGACGACATTCCGGGGGCGAAGGCGATCTGCGAGGACCTGAAAGCCCGCTTCCCCGGCAGCAGGCGGAAGGGCGGCGCAGCGGAAGAGGGCGGGGACGGCGGGGTCTCCTGACCCGCGGGGGATGTCCGGAATGTCTCGTGAGACCTTTGGAACATCTCACGAGAGGCTTTTAAGGTCTCCGGGGATGTTCCGAACCTCGACAGGGAGTTTCAAAACGTCCAAGTCGAGGCTTTTTTCGTCCCTTTTGATGTTCGGAACGTCTATTGAGACCTTGCAAAGGTCTATTTTGAGGGCTTCGGAAGGTCCCGCGGGATGTTATTAACGTGTCGTGACACCTTCCGAAGGTCTATTGACACCTTCAAAACGTCTATTTTGAGGGGTTCGGAAGGTCTCCGTCGAGGTTCCGAGGGTCCCGGCAGGGGTTCTGAAGGTCCCGGCAGGGGTTCTGAAGGTCTAGGCAGGGGTAAATGACGCAGCAGTTGCTGCAAGGGTGACAGGCGGGAAAGTTTCATAAAAAAGTCTAACGGCTGGAAATGAAATCCCGCCGTTATATGGACATTTTGTTTTTTTACCGGTAAGTTAGATGAGGAGGATAGAGATTGATGAAGAAACTAGGGGCGGCGGCGGTCTTCGCCGTGCTGCCTGTATTAACCTCTTTTGGAGTGGACTTTTCCCTCAGTTCCGGCGGGGGGGCCCTTCTTGGCGGGCTTTTTACCCGGTATACCCTTACCGCCGGGGGGACCAATCTGGGGGACGCCGTTTCCAGGCAGGAGATGAACCAGGTCAAGTACGGCGGATACCTCTTTTTCGACGCGGTCTGGGCGGAAGTCAGCGTGGGCCTGCAAGGGGGCGCCGGGACCTACCGGGAAGAGATGTCCGTATCCTCCCGGGGAACCGTAAGCGATGATAAGGGCAAGGGAAAGGAAATGATGGTTGGGATTGTCCTCCTGGGGAAATATCCCTTCCGGCTGAACAGGCAATTCGCCGTTTTTCCCCTGGCGGGGATTGAGTACCAGATAGCCCTTCGGGAATACCGGGACCCGGAAACGGGCGGGGAGTACGACAGGACCGACGGCATACGGGAAAACGATTCAAACGGCGGCGCGTACCGGCTTCCGGCGTGGAATTCCTTCTTTATTGACATAGGGGCCGGACTTGACTTTAACTTTGATCCCCGCCTGTTCCTGAGGGCGGAATTTCTATACGTCTTCCGGCTAAAGACCCCTTATGAGACCGACGCCCTGGAGAAGGTGAAAAAAATGCTCAACGCCCCGGACCCCAAACTGGCGGGCCTTACCAGCGGCCCGGTCCTCAGGGTGGGCCTTGGATATACGCTGTAGGAGTGCGCGGCGCGCAACTTACACGCCTTTTCCGTGTCCAATAGGCATGATACGACAAACCAAAAAATGCGGGGTTCTTCCCCAGCCCCTGCCCTTTCAGACTCTGGGAGAAGAAATAGCCAATTCCATACTTCACGGCTTGGGAGCGCTTCTCGCAGTTGCGGGGCTTGCGGCGTTGATCATGAAGCCGGGCGCAAGCGGCGGGGACGCCCTGGAGCGGGCGGCCTATGTAGTCTTCGCCGTTGCCATGATCGTCATGTTCCTGGCATCCACCCTCTATCACGCCATACAGCACGAAGGGGCCAAACGAGTCTTCCGGACACTGGATCATGGAGCGATTTACCTTCTTATCGCCGGGACCTACACCCCTTTCTGCCTCCTGGGGCTTAAGGGCGCTTTGGGCTGGACTTTTCTGGGTTTTGAATGGGCCCTGGCGGCAGCCGGAATAACCCTCTATGCGGTCAACTGGAAGTTCATCAAAAAAACCGAATTGGCAGTCTACATTCTCATGGGCTGGGCCATTGTAGCGGGCTGGATACCCCTGAGTAAGTCCTTGTCCCGCATAAGCCTGATTCTCCTCGCCGCCGGAGGAATCTTTTATACCTTGGGAACCATCTGGTACAGCAAACCTCAATGGAGGGGAGCCCATGTCACATGGCATATCTTTGTCCTGGGCGGAGCCGCCTGCCACTGGGGTTCCGTCTGGTTTTTAGGCTGAAGCGCCCGGCTGCAGGGAACCAGAGGTTC
>JAITBO010000106.1 GCA_031283505.1 Treponema sp.
CGGTTAAAGGTGATTACATCGTCAGGGCGAAGGTAGGGATTTTGGCTGAGATCTCCCTCACGTTCAGCCTTAAAAAGGTCGTAGTTTTTTACCCGGCCATTGGCCGATTTTATTGAAACATTCCTGATAGAAGCAAAGGGAGTCGTATAGCGGGTAAGGGAAGAAAGTCTTGCCATAGCCCAAGTCGAAATTTCCGCGGAAACTTTGACCTCTCCAACCACAAGTACCCTGAATATCCCCGGCTGGGTCAGGATCATCTGTACGCCGCTTAAGGGATAGTTCCTGGCAACGATATTTTCCGCGTCTCTTTTTAACTGACGGAAGGTTTTTCCCGTCACGTCAATTATGCCCAGATTGGATATTCGGATCGTATAGCTGCTGTCTACCATAATAACATAGGTTACCGCAACCCCGTTCGCAGTGTAGGCTAACGTATAAATATCCCCTGCGGTTACCAGATAATCGGGATTGGACAAGGCAAGTTGAGAATTGGGAGTTATATTGTCCAAAGACAAATTTTCATTGTCCTGGGTGGGTAAAACAGAAACAATAAACAAAAATATGCCGAAATAAAAACCGCCGTTAATTTTTGTGAGCTTCATTTTTGTGCCTTCCATCCTGATCGTCTTGAACCGGCGATAATGCCGGATCCTGGATAAAGAGCATCGCCTGTGCGATCCTCTGAAGATACTTCTGTCCTCTTTCACTTAACTTGGGGAAAACAGTATTGACATAATTAACCTTTTCGTCTTCTACCATAATCTTACTTAGTAGAAAAGTATTATAATACTTATAAAGAATCCTGTAAAGGCTTTTATGATCAAAAATTAAGAAACAATCATTGCCCTAGTAAGAAATTCTCCGTAAAATAATATACAGGGAAAGAAAGATGACGATTTATCAAAGAATTATTTTGCTTAGGCATACGGAAAAATTGACGCAGCCCGTATTTGCCGAAAAAATATCCATCTCTAAAGGGTATATTGCCGCACTTGAATTGGGAAAGAAACCCGTCAACGATCGCATTATCAAGTTGATCTGCTCTGTTTTTAAGGTAAACGAAGACTGGCTGAGAAACGGCGTTGAACCCATGTATCTTACGGGACATGAAGATAAGGTCGAAGACGCCATGTCTCTTTTCAGAAGATTAAACACCTTTTTTCAGGATTATTTCATAAGCGAAATGCAGAAGATTTATGAGTATGAAAAAGGACGAAAACTATAGGATGCGGTGAAGTCCCCTTTTGGGATGCCTTTGGAACCCGCCCGGATTTGATCAAGGCATTTCCGTGCGGGCCTTTGGGCATCTTCGCCTTTTTTACCTGGTTCTGTAAATTGGGGCAAAGTCCAGGACATACAGAGGGTAACTTACGAAGCCTTGGGTGTTTTTGGGAAAGGCCCGGAAGCCGATGATGTCCTGAATGTAGACGCTGGCGGCTTCCTCAGACAGGATACGCTGGGCTTCTTTGTAAAGTCCTATGCGCTTTTGTTCGTCGCTTTCCGTCAGGGCGGCATCGTATACCCGGTCATAGGCGGGACTCTTAAAGTTCACGAAATTACTCCGGTTGGCCGAATGATACCGGGCCAGGAAACCCCGGGGCGAAATGGTCGGCGCGTCCACGGAGATAATGGTCGCTTCGTATTGGCGGCCCAGGTAGACCCCGGAAAGCCAGGTCGGCCAGTCCACAAGCTTTATCGTTGCGGTGACCCCGATTTTGGCAAGCTGATTCACAATCACCTGGGCGGTATCCACGTGCATAGTGTAGTTCGACGGGACCGTGATCTCCAGGGAAAAGCCCTTTTCATAGCCTGCGGCTGCAAGAAGGCTCCTGGCCTTGGCGATGTCCGGGGGATAGGGGTTTTTCAGGGACGGCTCGTAATACCTGGAAAGCCCCGGAATGAGGGCGCTTCCCGAGGGTTCCCCATGACCGTAGAAGGCGGCGTCAATGATCTCCTGCCGGTCCACTGCGTAATTCAGGGCCCGGCGGACCTGCGGATCATCCAGGGGCCGTACCGCGTTGTTCAGAGCCAGAAGCTGGACGGAGTTGGAAGGATCCGGGGCAAAGGTGAACGCATCGGGGTTGAGTTGTTCAAGGAGGGACCCGGTGATGCTGCCGGCGTCCACACTGCCCCCCTGAAGGGCCAGGAGCAGGGCGTTGGAATCGGCCACGAATATGTAGGTCACCTTGTCCAGATAGGGAATCCCTTTCTTCCAGTAATTGGAGTTTTTCACCATCACCAGGGATTGCTGAGGGGTGTAGTTCTCGATGATGAAAGGCCCTGTACCTATGGCCCGCTTCTCCCGGTTAGGATTGTTCCGGGGCACTATCCCCACGGTGAGGTTGGTGAGGTACTCCACATCCGGCGATTTCAGAACGATGCGGATCTTCCGGTCCCTGGTAATCTCCACCGTGTCTATCTGGTCAAGCCCGGCGAATTTCGTCTCTATCGCGGTTTTAAGGCTGAATTCAACATCCTCCGGCGTTACTTCCGAACCGTCGTGGAATTTGACCCCCTGCCGCAGGGTGAAGACATAGACCAGCCCATCCTGTTCAAGGGTGTAACTCTCGGCAAGGGCAGGCTCAAGACCACCGGAGGTATCGGGCTTCACCAGGCCCTCAAAGATGTTGAAAAGTATGCTCCGGCCATCCGCCGTGTTGGAAGCGTTCAGAGGGTCCAGCGTGGCAGGCTCGGTAGTGTAGCCGAAACGGATTTCCTCGCCTTCGAGGGGTTCGCCGCTGTCTGCGCCGCTCCGGCTGTCCCGTTTCCCCAGGGAAAAGGCCGGCAGAATGAACGCCAGAGCAAAAACCGCGGTCAGGACCGCGATAAGGGCGGCATTTCTGTTTTTTTGTGTTTTCATATTATTCCCCTCATTTTTATAGGTTATACGCCACCTTAACTATACTGTTTTCTGATACCTTCGCCAATATAATGAAAGGCAATGACCGTAATCATGATCATGATTCCCGGCGCCAGGGCGCACCAGGGGGCGGCAAAAAGGAAGTTCCGGGATTCCGAGAGCATACGCCCCCAACTGGGAATAGGGGGCTGTATCCCTAGGCCCAGATAGCTCATGGTGGCTTCCGCCAGGATTGCGTTGGAAAGCCCCAGCACGGTGGAAGCCAGAAGGGAAGGGGCTGTATTGGGCAGAATATGGACGAAGATGATCCTGAAATGGGAAGCCCCCATGATCTCCACGGCTTTGATGAAGTCCCGGTCCTTGTATTGCAGCATCCCGCTTCTTATGATACGCACATAACTAGGGATAAAGAGGATGAACAAGGCGATAATGAGGGTAAAGGGGCCGTTTTCCATGATGGACACCATCACCAGGGCAAGGAGCAGACCGGGGAAGGAGTTCAGGGCATCTATGAGGCGCATGACAAGTTCCGCCCAAAGCCCGCCTGCATAACCGGTCACGAGACCCAGAGCGGAACCGATGACGGCGCTGCCGAGAACCGTACACAGGGACACGAGGAGAGTGTAACGGCCACCTATCATGATGCGGGAAAAGATGTCCCGGCCAAAATTGTCGGTCCCCATGAGGTGCCTGACACCAGGGGCGGTGAACCGTCTGGCCGGGTCCATTTCGTTGTATTCGTAGGGAGTATAGACCAGGCTGACCAGGGCCATGCCCGCTACCAGGACCGTCAGGATAAGGCCCGCCTTGAATTCCGGGTTTAACTTCACCGCCGATCTCACTTTACCCTGATTCTTGGATCGATGATCTGAATCGCTATATCCGCCAGGGTATTGGCCAGCACTACGACAAAGGCGATGTAGACCACCAGGACCTGGGCCATGCTGAAGTCCCTGGAGGTGATGGAAGCGATGAGGAGCCTCCCTATGCCCGGTATCGTGAAAACCTGCTCAATGACAATGCTGCCCGAAAATACGTCGGCGGTGATCATACCCATCAGGGTGACCGCCGGGATTGCCGCGTTTTTCAGCGCATGGCGGTACAGAACCCGTCCCCGGCTGTTGCCCTTGCTGTAAGCGGTACGCACATAATCGGAGCGGAGCTGTTGGAAGATGGACCCCCGCAGAAATTTTACCAATATGGCGGCGTTCGGCAAGGCTATTGCCAGGGCCGGGAAGATAAGGCAGGCCAGAAAACCGCCCAAGTCCTGGCGATAAGACACATACGCGCCGGGGACGAAGAGCTTCAGGATGACCCCGAAGATCCATATCAACAGAACGCCCAGAAAAAATCCCGGAAAAGAAATCATGATGGTTGCCGCCGTATCCGTCACCCGGTCAAGAGGCGAATTTTCCTTGCCCGAAGGCAGGAGGGCGGCGGGGATCCCGATGAGGAGGATGAAAACCAGGGAGAGGACGGCCAGGGAAAAGGTGACCGGCAGCCGCTCCAGGACCATGGCGGCTATGGGTTCCCCACGGAAGCGCACCGAGTTCCCCAGGTTACCGGTGAAAAATTTGCCCAGCCAGAGGCCGTACTGTACCGGGAGGCTCTTGTCCAGGTTCATATCGGCCCGGAGATCCGCCAACTGTTCATCCGTCGCCTCTGTCCCCAGCATGACCGCCGCAGGATCGCCGGGTATGATATGAAAGGCCGCAAAAGTAATTACCGACACCAGAAACAGGGTCGGCAGGGTGATCAGCAGCCTTTTTATCACAAATTTCATTGTTATTTATGTGCATATTTTGGGCAAAATGACAATACAGGGAAGAGTTGTCAAAATTCAAAGGAATCCGGCGGGGCAAGGATCGGTAATTTAGAATTTGGGCGCATCATTGGACCTTGGTCCGCCCTTCCGGGCCCGACCGGGGCAGGCAAAAAAGGATTTCCGCTCTATCCCTTGCGCGGCTATTTTCCCTTGGGGTCAGACCCCTTTTTGGGCGGAGGATATTAGGAACTCCGGAGAACCGGAGGTTCCTTGAGTAACACGGGGGGTTTTAGTTAAGCCTGTTCCAAAACCCGGATTTTCCCTCTTTCCTCCGTGTAACTCCGTGGTTAAATTCTTCTCCGTCCGCCAGAAACCGCGTTTTTTCGATTTTTTTACAAAACCCTTGTTTTTTTATTCACGGCGTGCGAGCGGATAGTAAGGAACGGGGGAGCGGCTGGAGTAGGCGGGATGACGGCGGAAGAACTGGAACCGTACCTCAAAGCACGCTACCGGGAATTGTGTGAGAGCATAGGAAAAGTTCCTGAAAACGAAGTTTTCGATGACACGGTAAATCACGGCCTGCTGATAAAGACGGTACGGGAAACGGAGAAGGACGAGGCAATCATAGGCTTGATACGCAAGTTCTTAAAGAGCGGCGTTATGGCAGATGGATTGGTAAGTCAAAACGAACAGGGAACGCCGCAAGGCGGCCCCTGTCGCCGTTATTGAGCAACATATACCTGACATCGGGCTCAAGTTTCCGGGATTTAGCCTTTATCGGCACAAGGAAGGAATAGGGATACGGATATATGAAAAGTCACTTAACCGGCTGAAAGCCCTCACCAGCCGGAAACGGCAGACCAGAGGTCTGACGGGACTATGGAAAGGGCACTGAAAGAACAAGCCGCGCTGATAATCGGCTGGCTCGGCTACTACAGTATCGCGGACTTGAAAACGTATGTGACGAAACTGGCCGAATGGCTGAGGCTACGGCAGATATACTGGAAACGAGTACGAACGCGATTTGAGAACCTTATTCAGTTAAGAATACCCCCAGACCAGACCTGGCAATGGGCAAACACCCGGAAAAGCTGCTGGCGTACAGCCAATAGCTGGATATTAACCAGAACCATTACAAGTCACTATCTCAAATCAATGAGCTTCCCCGAAATACTGGAAAGGTTTGAGATACACCATGAAAGAATAGGGCGAATCCTGAAATTACGGACACCTATTCCCACCCATTGAACCGCCGTGTACCGAACGGTAGGCACGGTGGTGGAGGAAACGAAGTTTCCACGAGGACGGCTACTCAATTAACGGGTAGCCTCCTACTCCATTGGGTAGGCTGTTCAAACTTTCCGAATTGTTCAATCTACAGGAGAAGTTGCGGCAGGAAGCGGCGAGGCACGTTTTTTGAACTTTTTAAAAAAAACCTTGTTTTTTTATTTTCCATGTGCCAGGTTTAAAACCACCGTCTTTAGGCGGTCAGCTTTTAGCTTGGATAATGTACCAATTATCCAGAAGAAAGCGCTGAGGCTAAGATGGGATGAATTGCCGAGGCTGAAGAAAAACTATCGGAGAGAACATATACGAGAGTAGGAAGATATATTTGAGAGAGAGGGTAGGGAAGACAGTACAAAAA
>JAITBO010000107.1 GCA_031283505.1 Treponema sp.
GGCGGTCAGCAGCAGTCAAGCGGGAAGATTAAGATCACGCTAATCACCATGGATTCGGTTAATGAACACTGGATCAAACTGCGTAACGGCGCGGAGGATAAGGCCAGGGAATTGGGGACTGTAGAGCTTACCTTTAATGCGCCTCCGGGCAAAACCGATGCATCGATTCAATTACAGATGGTGGAAGACGCAATTACCAAGCAGGCCCAGGCAATTCTGCTGGCACCGCTTCACGCCGATGCGCTGATTCCGGGTATTGAAAAGGCCCATAAGGCGGGTATCAAAGTAGTTCTCATAGATGCCGGGGCTAATACCGATCAGTACGATACGTTTCTTGCTACGGATAACGGCGCCGCTGCCCGTACCGCGGCGGATACCCTGGCTCAGCTTATCGGCGGCAAAGGCAAGATTGCCATTATGAATGCCCAGGCAGGGGCCGGTACCACGATGACCCGGGAAAATGAATTTAAAGATCAGATAGCCAAGAAGTATCCCGGTATTACCATTGTTGGCACTCAATATTCCGATGGTGATAAAACCAAGGCGCTCAACTATGGACTGGACTTTATGACTGCCAATCCCGATCTTGTGGGCTTCTATGGCTGTAATGAAGATTCTTCTATTGGTGTAGCTAATGCGGTTAATCAGGTGGGAAAAGCAGGAGTCGTCAAGGTAGTCGGTTTTGACTGGACTGCGGATACCAAGTCTATGATCGAGCAGGGGGTTATGCAGGCTTCTATGGTCCAGAATCCCTATACAATGGGGTACGAAGGCGTGCAGGCTGCGGTAGACCTTTTGGCAGGTAAATCAGTTCCCCGGCTTACCGATACCGGTGTAACCGTTGCCACAAAAGAAAACGCAGACTCAATCAAATAGCTACTTTTAGCGGGCTGTTTTTTGTTGGGAAAAGAAAGCACTCAAGATGCATCTGGTAACAATTCTTGACGGCCCGCTCCCTTCCCTGCCGCTTAAATTACCTCAAGTTTATACTGTTCCAGAGCTTTGTTTATACTGTCGGGAAGCGGCTCTTCGGTGATCATCCCCGTGAAGTCGTCAATGCGGGCGTATTTATACGGGGCCGTGTTGTTGAATTTTTGGGTTTCCAGAAGCATATATTTCTTCCGGCTGGCCTGCATAACCGCTTCTTTTGTCAGCCCGTCGTCGACAAGATAGGTTTCTACCCGGTTGCCGTACAGGTCCACCCCGACCACTCCCATAAAAGCCAGATCGAATCTGAACGGCTCAATGACGCTGATAGCCGCGGCGCCGATAAACCCATCCTTGCCGGGACTAAAGGAACCACCGACAAGGATCAGGCTTGCCGGGCAAGGCACACTGAGATTTAGCATTACCTCCACCATATTGGTAACTACTGTTATTTTTAAATTGGACTCCGCAATAAGCCGGGAAAGCTGCGCGTTACTGGTGGATATATCAAGAAAAACCGTGTCCCCTTCGTGGATGAGCGAAAAGGCTTTAAGGGCTATCTTTTGTTTTATTTCGGTATTTTTATCAAGCCTCTGGGACACATTGAATTCATGAGGGTTAACCCGTATTTTAACCGCCCCGCCGTAGAGTCTGCTTAAAAGACCGTCTCCCTCAAGAATGGCAAGGTCTTTGCGGATGCAGTCCTCAGTTACCTTGAATTTTTCGCTTAGATCCTTTACCCGGACTTGTCCGTTACGGTTTACCATTTCTACGATATTGTTTCGGCGGTCCTGTGCAAAAGACTTCATTTCTTAAACAGATCGCTTCTGATTTTTACCCGCTTGATGCCGGCCGGGACGGATTTCCGGTGGACATGAGCGACCACACCCTGACGGATCTTCTTGTCTCCTATGGCACTGGGTTTGGCGGGCATTATTCTAACTCCCATTTCAATACATTTTTCTTGACTATATCAGTAACCGGGGGAATGGGCAAGAGGAATTGTTTACTTGTTTCCAAAAAATACTGTATTTTGCAGGTTTGTCCCACTTATCGCCCGTTTGGGTGGGTTTACCCTTGAGGGCTTCAAGGCTATTTTGGACCTTGATGACCGGGAGGACGCATTAAGCCGTTTTTGCCTTACCACGGCAACTTTCACCATTGAGCGATACTGTAAACAGCGGTTTTTGCGCAGGAAAAACACCGACTGCCTGACCTTTATGGGGGAGTACATCTTTAGCCTTTGGGAATACCCGGTACGGAAGGTTCTGTCTGTCCATGTTCAAAAAATCCGCCTCCATGCGGATTTTCTGAATCGGAGTTTTTGCGGAGCAAAAACTACAGCCGAAGCATCTGAAACACCACCATCCTTGGTGGAAACGGTGCAATGGGGAGAACCCCTTTTTAGCCCTGCAAACCTTGTTGATCCCAAACATTACTATTGCCTCCCCGATGAAGATATTCAAGAAGATATTCCCTTCCCGCTGATATTACGGCCTCTTTTTCATCTTGTAATGAATGAAATGGGAATACGAATATGGTATCTGGCGGGGGATATGCGCAGGGAAAGGCTCCGGCTGATCTGGCCTCGGTCTGCCTCGAACCGGCGGCCTGGAATATGAGCCGTTACCAGGGGCGACGGATAGAGATGACCGGGAACGTCCGGGGGAACGGCAAAGACGGCGAACACCTGGAAGCCTCCATGCCTGAAAACGTCCGGCAACTACTGGAACCATACTCTTACCCAGTGCGCAGGTATATTCGTCCTGTGTGCTGTCATACCTCATGTTCTCCCTCTTACTGATGTCTTTCTTGAACTTCCCCCTCTTCATCCGTTCGTAGTTCGCCGGTTTGATATACTCCTGCTGCCCCGTATCCGCAAGATAGGCGTAGTTTTCTTGGCTGCGTCGACGATGAACTTCTCGTAGGTGTTCCAAAAACGGCTTGAAGGTCATCCCGCCGTTGACCGTGGCGAAGGCCGGCTCCTGTTATGTATTCCCCCTCAACGGCTATTTGCGCATTGTATGCCGCCTTGAGGGTTTGGTCCTTCGTCCGCATAAATGTGGCGTCCCGGCCAGTCTTAGAATAACGGTTGTGTTTCCCCATAATTTCACGTTGCTTCGTATAAACATTCAGCTTTTTTACGCTCTCTTTCAAGGTTTGCCGGTATGTTTTCAGGGTTCTTCGGGATAGGGTTTCTCCTATTTTTCTATCGCCTCCCGTACTAAGTGTTTCCTGAAGATATTTAATACTATGCTCCGCTGCCCCAACTCTGCTGTATTCCGGCGGTTTCCCGCTCTTTTTACGGATTTTCCCATGCCGGGCTAAATCCGCCGCAAATGTTTTTGCTAATAGAGGCTGTTCCAAAACCGTGCGCGTTTAGCGCACAGTCAGTCAAATACCCCGGCAAAGCCGGGGGCTTGAATTCGTGAGCCGCTCAAAGCGGCTTTTGTTGTTTGTCATTCCATCCTATTCTTCCATGCCTTTTTTGATTTGCCCCTCTGCCCTACCCTGCTTAATTTAATTTCGTTCTACATATTTATACGCTTGATTACCTTTCTCTTGGAACATCATGCTCAACTCAATTTATCCTATACCGGAGTAACCTTTTTGCCCTGTACTGTTACAACATCAAGCACTGTACAAATTTGAAAAATTTTAATACTCCCGGTAATGTCAAACTCTTATAGTCGCCCCGGCATAGCCGGGGGTTTTCCTATTTTAATTATTCAATGTTTTCTCGAGTTTGTCTTCAAATAATAGTATATATTGATGTACTACTTTTTATAATTCATTGCAG
>JAITBO010000188.1 GCA_031283505.1 Treponema sp.
GGGATGTGTTCCCCCGCATACACAAAGATTTCACGGAGAAATCTTCGATACCCCGCCGCTCTGCGGCGGGGAGGTTCATTTCTGTAGAATTAAGAGCTATCTGTCAACGTGTGAAAAGCACGATATTTCATCCGCTGACGCCTTAAAGATGCTTTTTGAAGGTCAAATGCCTGGTTTCATGCTTGAAAAGCTATAATGCGGCTGAATAGTTACTAAAAAACAAGGTTTTACGAAAAAAATACAAAAAAAGACGATTGAGGCTGTTTCAAAATCTGACATCCGGGCCTTGGAACTGTACAGTTCCGTATGCGGATTTTACCGGCCTATTCACTAATTCCCCCTTTTGAAGTATGATACAGGTATGGCTGTAAAGCAGTTCACGGTCCTGGATCTTATTGATATAGACCTCAAGGAACACAATTCCCTTAACCTTCACTGCATAGGGGGGCGCAAGGGGTTGACCAGGAAGATCGATATTCCGGACCTGAACCGGCCAGGGCTGGCTTTGTCCGGTTTTTTCGAGTCCTTTGCCTCCCAGCGTATACAGCTTTTTGGCCGCGGGGAAGTCGCGTATCTCAGAAAACTTACCGGCGAAGGCAGTCTCGAAACCGTCAAACAGATGTTCACTTATCCCATTCCCTGCTGTATTTTTACCCATAACTTGACGCCGGACCGGGAATTTTTTGAGGAAGCCGAGAACGCCCAGTGCCCCATACTTCAGACCGATCTTGGGACGGCGGAATTTTCCGCCCGGATCATGCGTATTCTTTCGGACATCTTTGCGCCGCAAAAGAGTATACACGGGGTACTGGTAGAGGTCTACGGCGTGGGGATTCTTATTCTGGGGGATTCCGGCGTTGGAAAAAGCGAAAACGCCCTGGAGCTTATAGAGCGGGGCCACCGGCTCGTGGCGGACGATGTGGTGGAAATACGGTGCGTCAACGGCAACATCCTTATTGGTTCCGGGGCCAACAAGATCATAGGCCACCACATGGAAATACGGGGGCTGGGGATAGTCAACGTGACCCACCTGTTCGGGGTTGGGGCCATCCGGGACCGGAAGCAGATACAGCTTGTGGTGATTCTGGAAGAATGGGATTCCGCAAAAAGTTACGACCGTCTGGGTATGGAAGAGAAAGTCATGGAAATCCTGGGGGTCAGCATCCCCAAACTGGAGATTCCCGTAAAGCCCGGACGGAATATTCCCATCATCATAGAAACCGCAGCCATGAACGAACGGCTCAAGAAAATGGGTTACAATTCCGCCAGAGAATTCAACCGGAATATCCTCAAATGGATCGAAAGCGATGCTGCCCGGTCGGTTTATTTTGGGCAGGAAGATATAATCTGAAATAACTTCAGATAAAAAACGAAAAGGAATCCCTATGATAGAAAAAATAGTTACTATACAAAACCGCGCAGGCATACATGCCCGTCCGGCGGCGCTTCTGGTGCAGATTACCAAGGATTTTCAATGTAAGATATACCTTGAAAAAGAAGGTGACCGGATCAACGGCAAGTCCATTATGGGTATTATCACCCTGGGGGCCTCCTACGGGACGGAAATCAAGATTATTGCGGAAGGTCCGGACGAACAGGCTGCGGTAGACGCCATAGTCAGGCTGTTTGATTCCAAATTTGAAGAGGAGTAAGGGAAGGGCCGTGTCAGTTCCGCACGGATCCAAACCAAAACCAGGAGACCGTGAAGACCGTCAGAATTCATCCAAAATATTTTTTCATTAATGTCAGGGGGCTCCTGCTCATCTACCTCCTGCTTTGTATTCTGTCGATCCTGTTTTCCAGAAATTTTTTGTCCGAACTTCTGCGGGATGGTACCGCTCCGGAACCCCTGTCCATTATCGTATTTTTCACCATACCTCTGGTGCTCCTTGGTTTTCTGGCCGTTTCTGTCGTCAATCTGATTAGGGATTATATCGCCCACAGGGCAGGAAGCAAGTTCCAGACCCGCCTTTTCGCCTACTTCATCGTTACCGTCACCTTTACCGCCGTTCCGGTAACGGTCATAACGACCCAATCCCTATACGAACTTCTTCAGTTTTGGCGTACTCTCCGGGTTGAACAGGCCCTGACGGACGCGCAGAACTTCGCCATGGACGCCTACTCCTTCCGCCTGGAGCAGTTTGAAAAGAAGATAGAGACTGTGAATTTTGGGCGTATCATGAACATGGCCTTGTCTCTGGAGAAAACCGGAGGGGAGGAAAATTCCCCTGCGGCTGCGGCTCTGGATCAGGCGGCGGGAAACCTGGCCGTTTTAGGGGTAACCGGCGTACAGGATTTCCGGCCCGGCGGGGATGAGGCCTGGGTCAGCCGGGTTTTTGTAGGGGATCGTAGCCGGGAACTTGAGACGCCGCCGGGAACCTTGCGGGGTTTTGTTTCCCGGGAAATACCCCGTGACATAGACACGATACGGTATGTTCTCAGGCCCGAACCTGATTTGATCCGAGTGGTAAGTTGCGACCTGGGGATCGGGTTTGATGCGGCGATAGAAAACATAGAAAACGAACAGGCCAAATTCGAGCTTCTTGAATCCCTGAGTATCAATCTCCGGGCCCTCCTAGCGTTCTTCTACGGGGTGTTCCTCCTTCCCATCCTGCTCATGACGGCGATCATCGCCATCTCCTTTACCCGGCGAGTATCCCAGCCGCTGATGGAACTCACCGAAGCTACCCGGCGGGTGGCGGAAGGAGATTTTTCCATTCAGATACTGGTCCGGCCCAGGGATGAATTGGGCCTTCTTATCCGGTCCTTCAACGCCATGGTCAGGGACCTGGAAAAAAACCGGGGATCCCAGCTTATAGCGGAGAAAATATCCATTTGGCAGAGCCTGGCCCAGCAGCTTGCCCATGAGATCAAGAATCCCTTGACCCCCATCAAACTTTCGGCGGAACGGGTTCTCAGACGCTGGCGTACCGATCCGGACCGCTTGGGAGAAATCCTGGAAACCTCCATGCTGGCGATCATCCAGGAAGTCGAGGGGCTTTCCACTCTGCTCACGGAATTCCGTACCCTTTCCCGGCCCATAGAGCCGGCCCAGACCTGGACCCCCCTTAGGGAGACCATAGAAGAGATGATCGTTCCCTACCACAGTTCCCATCCCAAAGTACGCTTTGATACCCAATATATTCAAAAAGATATTTCAGTCAAAATGGACCAGCGCCATATCAGCCAGGTGCTGACCAATCTCATCATCAACGGAATTGACGCCATGGACGGAGAGGGCCAAATTGAAATCAGGACCGATCTTGTCAAAAAGCGGGAGAGCCGTTATTGTAGATTAAGTGTTCGGGATTCCGGCAAAGGGATCCCTCAAAAAGACCGTAACCAAGTTTTTACCCCCTATTTTACCACCAAAGATTCGGGAACCGGTCTGGGGCTTCCTATCGTTGAACGGATTGTCAATGATCACGGCGGTACGATTTGGTTTAACTCGGCGGAAGGAGCGGGGGCTACCTTTTTTATTGATTTTCCCCTGGACAACGCGGCGCCGGTTCCTAAACCGGTTATTGAAGAGGGAACAAAGCCATGACCAAAATTCTTATCATTGATGATGAACCGGGCATACGGCGGACCCTCGCGTCTATCCTTGAGGATGAAAATTACCGGGTTTTTACTGCCGAAGACGCCCTGATAGGCATAAACATCCTCGAAAAAGAGCGGATAAGCCTGATTTTTCTTGACGTACTCCTCCCTAACCTGGGAGGGCTGGAAGCTCTGGAACGGATACGGAAGGAATGGCCCGGTATAGAAGTGGTGGTCATATCCGGCCACGCCAATGTAGACATGGCGGTACGGGCAGTCAAACTCGGCGCTTTTGATTTTTTGGAGAAGCCTCTGTCTCTGGACAAGGTTCTGACGGTCTGCCGTAACGCCTTGACCCTACAAAAACTCCGGGAAGAGAACATAGGGCTAAAAAAAAACGTCCCACAAAAAGATGAAATTATAGGAAAAAGTCCGGCCATAGAAAACCTCCGGGAACTGATACGTCAGGCGGCGGCCACCGATGCCCGTATCCTCATTACCGGGGAAAACGGCTCCGGCAAGGAACTGGCGGCCCGGGCCATACACCGGCTTTCCGGCAGGGCCGCCATGCCCTTTGTAGAGGTAAACTGCGCGGCTATCCCGGACACGCTCATAGAGAGCGAACTTTTCGGTCATGAAAAAGGGGCCTTTACCGATGCGGTTTCCCGCCGCCGGGGACGCTTCGAAATGGCAGCCGGCGGTACCCTTTTTCTGGACGAGATCGGGGACATGAGCCTTTCCGCCCAGGCCAAGGTACTTAGGGTGATTCAGGAAGGCAAACTGGAACGGGTAGGCGGAGAGAAGACCATAGACATAGATGTCCGCATTGTGGCCGCCACCAACAAAGACCTGGAACAGGAATGTAGGCAGGGCAAATTCAGGCAGGACCTCTTCTTCCGCCTTAACGTCATTCCCGTCAAAATCCCGTCTCTGCGGGAACGTCCGGAGGATGTTCCCTTTCTTCTTCTTCACTTTCTCAAAGAGATGAACGTCGGCCATATAGTGTTGGATAACAGCGCCATTGATTTTCTCATGTCCCGGAGCTGGCCGGGGAATGTCCGGGAACTCAAGAACCTGGCTGAACGTATCGTGGTTATGTACAACGGCGACCTCATCGGGGCCGAAGAACTGAAAAATCTGGTTCAAAAAAAGCCGGAATTTCATGAAAATTTTTTGAATTCCGAGTATCCGGGGGATGTGCAAAACAGGCAATTCGAGAGTATAATGAATCTAAGATATACAGAAGCAAAAAATTCTTTTGAAAAGCTGTATTTGGAATTTCAGCTTGCGCAGAATGATGGTATCATATCAAGGACTGCGGAAGCTATTGGAATATATCCCAGCAATCTGCACGCAAAATTGCGAAAATACGATTTAAGGATTGGAAGGTGAAAGAACTTACCGAACGCCAGCGGGAAGTGTTGTCCTTCATCAGAAATTGCATCAATACCCATCACTATCCGCCTACGGTTAGAGAAGTAGCGGATTATTTTGATATATCGGTAAAAGGTGCCTATGATCATCTTTCGGCTTTGAAAAAAAAAGGCCGTATGCGTATGGGCAGGGGTCCCCGGACCATAGAACTCATCAAGGTAAAGGATGAAGAAGATTCCCTGGATTTTGTGGATGTCCCTATCCTGGGAGCCGTAGCTGCGGGAATTCCCATCAACGTGGAATCCAACATGGAAGGAACTATCTCGGTCCATTCTTCCATACTCAAAAACGGGAATGACTACTTCGCATTAAGGATTCAGGGGGATTCCATGACAGGGGCGGGTATCCTGGATGGAGATATAGCCATCATCAAACAGACGAACATCGCCCAAAACGGTGAGATCGTGGTAGTCCAGGTAAATGACAATACGACGCTAAAACGTTTTTACTATGAAAGCTCCCGGGTCAAGCTTCAGCCGGAAAACCCGGCTTACCAGCCCATCTTTAGCAATCTGGAGAATGTTCGTATTTTAGGGTTGCTGGTTTATCTTGTCCGATCCTATTGATATATGGCAAAGGGACGCTGTTACCTGTTTCTTGGGCCGGAGATCGGGGAAAAGCAGGATGCCGTTGAGGAAATCCGGCGTTCCCTAAAGGGCGCGGGGACTTCTTTTGAAGAGACCTCTTTCTACGCCGGAGAGACACCGGTCACCGACATGGTTGCCGCCCTGCGGAACGGTTCCCTGTTTAGCGATTCCCGGCTCTTCCTCATAAAAAACGCCGACGCCCTTAAAAAAAAGGATGATGTCGAACTCCTAGCCTCCTACATGAAATCCCCCCAGGACGACACTATCCTTATCTTGACAGCCGATGCTATAGGTCTGGAAGAACGGCTGGAAAAAGCCGCAGGCCCCCAGGCCAAGCGTATATTCTGGGAACTCTTCGAGAACCGCAAGACAGAATGGGTATCCTCCTTTTTCCACCGCCAGGGCTGCCGCATTACCGGGGAGGGCATAACGGCTATTCTGGAACTGGTGGAAAACAACACCGATGCATTAAGGCGGGAATGTTCCCGGCTCATGCTGTTTCTGGGAAAAGATAAGCCGGTAGATGAGGAGGATGTGGAAAAATGGCTTGCCCACACCAGAGAAGAATCGTCCCGCACTCTCTTTTCCCGTATAGCCGCCGGGGATTTGCCCAAAAGCATAGAAATTCTCCACACTCTTTTGGCCGCCAAGGAGCCGCCTCAAGCCATATTGGGGGGCCTTGCCTGGAGTTTCAGAACCCTCAGAAACTATCTGGCGGTAACCGCCTCGGGCGCCGCCGATGAAGGGGAGTTCCGCAGGATAGGTCTCGCCTCCAAAACCCGGCGGAAAGACTTCTCCGCCGCAGCCGGACGTTACGCTTCCGCCGACGGCCCCCTTGCCCTCATCGGGGAATTCGACTTTCTTATACGCTCCGCAGGTTCGGCGCCGGAAGGGGCGCTGATGGACCTGCTGATCTGCAAACTCATCACCGGCGCGGACAGGCCCAGGGAGAAGTGGTACTACTACTAAGGACCGGCGTCTGTCAACCGTATCTGGAATAAGGACTACATGGTGCGGTATACTGTCCTCAATATGGAATTGAATCAGGAATTTATTGACGACCTTAAAATTAACGAAGTAGCGCTCATGCGGAAAATAGCGGAAGAACTTTCCGTTGCGGTGGGGCAGGTTTCGGCAGTGATTGGGCTTCTTGAAGAAGGAAGTACGGTGCCCTTTATCGCCCGGTACCGCAAGGAACGGACCGGAAGTCTGGATGAAGTGCAGGTGAGGGATATCGAGCATCTGTTTACCAGCGGAAAAAACCTGGAGACCCGGCGTATTGAGATTACCCGGGGGATTTTCGATCAAGGGAAGCTGACGGAACCGCTCTACGAAAACATCATGAAAGCGGCGACCCTTACCGAATTGGAGGATATTTACGCGCCCTACAAGCGTAAAAAGAAGACCAGGGGTATGCTGGCGGTCAAAAAGGGGCTTGAGCCCCTGGCGGACGCGATGACCGGGCTTGAGGAAGCGGTGCTGCTTGCCAAAGCTGCGGAATTTGTGCATGAAGATACGGAGCGGCCTGAATTGTCGGTGGCGTCAGTTGAAGACGCGCTCCAGGGGGCCATGGATATTATCGCCGAGCGGGTGTCCCAGGATGCCGGGAACCGGGCGGCGGTGAAAGCCTTCTACCGCAAGGACGGACGTGTCATCGTCAAAGCCTCCGGAAAAGAGGGCCTTGGAGACGAGGAGGCGAAAAAAACTTCCACGTACCAGATGTACTGGGACTACACGGAACCCCTGTCGCAGATTAAGCCCCACCGGGTTTTGGCGATAAACCGGGGAGAACGGGAAGGGATTCTTGATGTCACCATCGACGTGGACGCCGATACGGCAGTAAAGCTATTGCAGAAAAATTACGTCCTTCACAATGATTATCACAGAACCGCTGTTGAGGACGGCCTCAGACGGCTCCTCTCTCCGGCGGTGATTCGGGAACTGCGGGGGGATCAGGGGGACGCGGCGGACGATCACGGTATATCCGTGTTCAGCCAGAACCTCAAGAATTTGCTCATGCAGCAGCCTATCAAGGGGACCCGTGTGCTGGGGATAGACCCGGGGATCAGAACAGGAACGAAGTGCGCGTTTCTGGACGACACCGGAAAATACCTGGGGAATGTCGTCATCTACAACCACAAGGTTGAGGAGGCCAAGCGGCTTCTCCTTGAGGGAATTAAGCGTTACGATGTGCAGCTTATCGCTGTAGGAAACGGAACGGGTACGAAGGATGCGCAGGAGATCGTTTCCCAGGTAATTTCCGAAAACAGCCTTGAAGCGCTTTACACAGTGGTGGACGAAGACGGGGCGTCGGTGTACTCCGCAAGCGATATAGCCAGGGAGGAATTTCCGGAACTGGACCTGACCATACGGGGGGCGATTTCCATAGGCCGCAGGCTGCAAGACCCCCTGGCGGAACTTGTCAAAATCGATCCCAAGTCCATAGGGGTAGGGCTCTACCAGCATGATGTGAATCAAAAGAAGCTGTCGGAAACCCTGGACGAAGTGGTGTCATCGGTGGTGAACAATGTGGGCGTCAACCTCAATACCGCCAGCGCTTCGCTCTTAAAATACGTCTCGGGGATCAACAGTTCCCTTGCGCGGAAAATCGTAAAGTACCGGGACGAAAAGGGCAGGATCGCAAGCCGCGAGGAACTTACCACAGTGCCGGGGATGGGGCCGAAAAGCTACGAACAGTGCGCGGGGTTCCTCAAGATTCCTGAAAGCGCCGATCCCCTGGATAATACCTGGGTGCATCCCGAAAATTACGGGATTGCCCGGGACATACACAACACCATTACGGTCACCGGAAACATAAATACCGCAGAGGCGGCGCGATTAAAAGAGAAGTACGGCGTGGGGGATACCACCATTAACGACATATCAGAGGAGCTTAAAAAACCGAACAGGGATCCCAGGGACGAATATCCCAAGCCCATCATGCGCAAGGGGGTGATGACCTTTGAGGACTTGAGCGAAGGGATGAGCATTACCGGTAAGATCAAAAATGTGGTGGACTTCGGCGCTTTTGTGGATCTGGGGATCAAAGAGACCGCCCTGGTTCATATTTCCGAGATGAGCGACCATTTTGTAAAGGATCCCCTGGAAGCGGTAAAGGTAGGAGATGTGCTGGAATTCCGCATCCTCATCCTGGACCGGGACCGGCGGCGTATCAGCCTTACCCGCAAGACCAGCGGCCAGGGCAGACCTGAACACGGCGCGGTCGTGGGTCCTTCGTCAGATGTCCGGACACAACAGAGCGGGACCTCCGCTCCGGTGGAAAGGCACGGCGGTACAGGCAGGGACGGCGGCCCGGACAGACACAGCGGCGAACACCAACGGGCGCTTGTGAAGAAGGCCGGTGCCGCACCAGGGAGCGGACCTGGCGCGGAGCGAGCCGGAGTGGGCCGGGGAGAACGGAGCGGATCGGCTGGCCGTGGAGACGGCCAGGGCGGTTTCGGCAGGGAAAGCCGGGACGATGACGGGACCATGTACAATCCCTTTGCGGAGGCATTCAAAAAAATACAGGACAAGAAGAACAGGCGGTAAGACTTACAGGGGAAATCCCTGCACTACTCTTCCGCCCCTTGATTTTCCTGATGATTCTGTATAATATCATAAATACCGTAAGTTCAGTTGAACTTAGGAACTGTACATAAATAAAATGCACAGTATGTTATTTATGTGCAGTTCCCTACGGCAAATTGAGATTTTCAGGGTGGGGTGAGCTGAGATTTATTACTTGAGACCTGTTGTCTCAAATAATAAATCTCTACGCGATTCCCGACCGGCGGTATAGCCCGCGAGTCCTGAATGCGCCGGGATTCTATGTCCTGGCGGGGAAGGATTGAACCGGTGAAATTCCGGCGCCGACGGTATAGTCCGGATGGAAGAAAGTCGAGAGCCGGCTTCATAAAAGGCGCGGTTTCTTTTTTCCAAAACAGGAGCCCTTGGAGAGCGATCCCCAAGGGCTTTTTTATGCTCTGAAAGTCTCCAGATGCGGATAAAAGGGGTTTCTTCAAAACAAAGGATTTGAAAGCCCCAAAGGAGTGTAAAATGAAAAACGCAACAAAATCTGCGGGGAAAATGACGGCAAAGCCGGTGGTACTTCTTGCGGCGGCTTTGGTACTTCTTGCGGCGCCGGTGTTTGCGGGCGGAACCCCGCAGAGCGGCGCGAAAAGCGGACAGAAGAATTCCCTGTCGGTACTGGTCTACATCACCGGGATGCTGGCAGGAAGTCCGCCCTACGAACTTCTGTCCGCCGGGGCAGAAATTTTTGCCGCCGCCCATGAGGGGGTAAGGGTAAAAGTCTACGAGGCGGGATTCAACCAGGCCGAATGGGAGGAACAGTTGAGTTCCCTCGTGGCAAGCGGCGAATACGATGTCGTCTTGGGTTCCAATCCCTCGTTGCCCGAAATCTGCGCCAATGTGGGGAAAAAATTCCCCAATCAGAAATTTATCATCACCGACGCTGCCTATGAAGGGAACGCCCAGATCAGCACATACCTTTACAACCAATACGAACAGTCTTTGTACCTGGGCTATCTGGCGGGGCTCATCACCGTGAGCGGTATGCCTCACGCCAATCCCGCCAAACGGCTGGGTTTCATCGCCGCCCAGGAGTATCCCCTGCTCAACAACCATATCGTCCCCGGTTTCCTTGCCGGGGCGAAGCTGGCCGATCCCGGCGTCACCCTGGACTTTCGGGTAATAGGGAACTGGTATGACGCGAACAAAGCTGCGGAACTGGCCGGAAGCATGATCAGCGCCGGCGTGGACGTGTTCGCCGTCATTGCGGGAGGGGCCGCCCAGGGCCTCATCAAGACCGCCGCCAAACGCGGCGCGTATATAGTCTACCACAACACCAACGAGTACAGCGCCGCGCCGGGGATTATCCTGGGCTGCGGCCTCATGGAACAGAAGAAACTCGTGGAAGAGATACTCTCCGATGTACTGGCCGGAAAGATTCAATACGGTACATCCCGTACTGTGGGGGCGGCGGAAGGCTACCTTGATTTCATCACCGGCGATCCGGGGTACACCGATTATGTTCTCCCGGAAATACAGGCGAAGTTCAACAGTTTCCTTGCCGATATTAAGGCGGGGCGGGTGAACTATACCCTGCCGTCTCTGTAACGCCATGATTATCCCTGCCGCCTGTACATCGGCAAAAGAGAATCCGGTGGTGGAACTCCGGAATATTTCAAAGTTTTACGGCGGCAGAACCGGCGGGCATTGCCCTGATGTGGTGTATTGGGCAAACCGGAAAGTATCTTTGGACCTGTACAAAGGGGAGATACTCTGCCTTGCCGGTGAAAACGGCGCGGGAAAAAGCACATTGATGAAAATACTCTACGGCCTCATCCCCCCTACTGAGGGAGAGATACTGGTAAGGGGCAGGAAAGTGAGCATCCACTCACCGGTTCAGGCAAACAAGCTGGGTATAGGAATGGTACACCAGCACTTTATGCTTTTTCCGGAATTCACGGTGGCGCAAAACGTAACCATGGGAATAGAGCCGGTTCGTTTTGGCGTTTTTTATGATACGTCCGCAGCCGAACGGCGGGTTCGGGAACTCATAGAAAGGCATCACTTTTCCGTCAAGCCCGGAACGCCGGTAGAAGAGCTTACTGTGGGAGAAATGCAGCAGGTAGAAATACTCAAGATGCTCTACCGGAACGCGGACATCCTTATCCTTGACGAACCGACAGCGGTGCTGACGAATCGGGAGATAACCGCCCTCTTTCGTACCTTTAAGGCTCTCTCTGAATCCGGTAAGTCCCTGATTCTTATCACCCACAGACTGAATGAAATCAAGCTGATTTCCGACAGGGTAGCGATCCTGCGGAAAGGAGAAATGGCAGCCGTCCGGAAAACCGCCTCTCTTGATGAATTTGAGATGTCCCGTCTTATGGTAGGAACGGAAGTAAATCTGTGGTCAGATACCAAACGGCAGAAAGACTGCGCTGAGGGAGAACCGGTGATCGCCTTTGAGAACGTAACGGTGGAACGCCGTGGACAGAAACAGCCGCTCCTGGACAATGTTTCTTTTGCCGTCCGCGCCGGGGAAATTCTAGCCTTTGCCGGCGTAGGGGGGAACGGCCTTGGGATGCTGGAAGCGGTTCTTGGGGGCTTCCTCCCTGTTACCGCCGGGCGGATACTCCTCTGCGGAGAGGACGTGTCCCGCTTCAGGACACGGGAACTGCGGAAACGGGGGTTGGCCTATGTTCCGGCAGACCGGCTGGGAGTGGGCAGCGCCGGGGAAGCCATGGTCTGGGAAAATATGATCGTGAACCGGCGGCGGGAATTTTTCCGGTGGGGAAAGGGATCTTGGTCTCGTGGCCGGGTCCCTCGTTTTCTCCCGGACAGGAAGAAAATGCTGCGTTACGCGAATCACCTCATCGAACGGTTCGGCGTCATGGGGGATGCGAATCAGCGCCTTGGCGTTCTCTCCGGAGGGAACATACAGAAGGTCATTCTGGCGCGGGAAATCGATCAATACAGAGATTATATCGTCTTTTCGGAACCGGCTTGGGGACTCGATGTCGCCGCAAGCCGCTATGTTTACGAACAAATAACGGAACTTAGGGGAAAAGGAGCCGCGGTTATTCTCATTTCCTCAAACCTGGATGAAATACTGTCCCTGGCCGACAGGGTTATTGTTTTTTACCGGGGCGCTGCCACAGTGGAATTGCACCTTGAGGGGAACGGCAGAAACACCGGCATAAAAGAAGAAATCGGGGCGTATATGACAGGATTTAAACATGGAAACTGAAAAAGAACGGATCGGGATAAACAGGAGATCCAATGGGCCGGGAATGTTGCAGCTTGCATTTTTCAGGAATTTACCGGCCCAGGCAGGAAGCGTAATACTTATTCTTTTCATCTCAATGACTGTAATGATGCTGATGGTTTTTTTTCTGAGCAAAGACCCGGCTGTTGCCCTCTCCTGTTTCTTCCTGGGCCCTCTGCGGAATACCTACTACTTCGGCAACATGATAAACAGCGCCGTTCCCCTCATCTTTGGGGGCCTTGGGGCGGCTGTGGCCATGCGGGGCGGGAATTTCAATCTGGGCGGCGAAGGACAGATATATTCGGGCGCATTTGTCGCCGTGATTGCTTCTCTTGCCCTGACATCTCTAGGCGCGGCAGGCGCAGTTCTGGCGCTCCTTGCGGGGGCGCTATTTGCCGGCGCGGCGGCGGGTTTTTCGGGGTTCCTGAAGGAAAAGTGGGACGCCAATGAACTCATCACTTCCTTCCTGATTTCAAATGCACTGATACTGTTCACCAATTATTGCATCACCGGACCCTTTCTGGACCCGGAGACTAACCTCCAGTCCACCCGAAAACTTGCCGAATCCTGGAGGCTGCCCCGCATCCTGCCGCCTTCCAGTTTGAATGTCGCCCTCTTTTATGCCCTTGCTATGGCGGCCCTGGTACACATCTTCTTCTACCGGACCCGGACAGGGTATGAAACCCGGCTCTGTGGAATCAATCCCTGGTTTGCCAAATATGGGGGGATCGATACCGGGAGAAACACAATCCTTGCCATGTTTGTCTCCGGCGCCCTCTATGGACTAGGCGGAGGCATGACTGCTTACGGTACTTATTACGCAGCTATAAAGGAGTTTTCCTCCGGCATGGGGTGGAATGGCCTGGCAGTCGCCCTTCTTGCCCGGTCAAAGCCTGCGGCGGTTATTCCGGCGGCGGTTTTCTTCGCATGGATAGGCGCGGGCGCGCGGATAGCCATGCAGTTTTCCGATGTAACTTTCGAACTTGCTTCCATCATTCAGTCGGTGATCTTCTTCCTGGTTTCAAGCGCCGTACTGAGAGATCTTTTTGCGGCGGGAGATAAGACACGGAGACGGGAGCCGCCTCGGGGAGAAGTCCCCTGATGACATCCATCCCGATACTCCACAGCGCAGTAACCATTATGACGCCTCTGCTCCTGGTGGCGACAGGCGGACTTTTCACGGAACTTGCGGGAATGCTCAATATAGCCCTGGAAGGGCTTATTTTGACCGGGGCTTTCAGCGCTGTTGTGTGCGCCTATTTTACCGGGAGCATTGCTTTGGGTATTCTGGTGTCCGTCCTCAGCGCCATGGCGTTGGCGGCTCTGCAAGGAGTAATCACGCTAAAGCTCAGGACAAACGCTTTTATCACAGGGCTCGCAACTAATCTTTTCGCGTCCGGTCTGACAGTAATACTGTCGCACCATATCTTCGCCACCCGAGGAGTGGCAGCGCCGGGAGGCATACCCGGTCTCAGAACCCTCAGCATCCTTGTTTTGGAGAGAATCCCGGTGATAGGCGATGTCTTTTCCGGGCATACCTGGTACGTCTATGCAAGCTGGATTCTGCTATTCATCTGCTGGATAGCCCTCTACAAGACGCCTTTTGGTTTCCGTCTTCGTGCCTGTGAACGCCATTCCCTGGCATTGGTTTCTCTAGGATTGAAGCCGGACATATACCGGTTTGCCGCCTTCCTGATTTCAGGCTTCACCTGCGGTTTGAGCGGCTCCTTCCTCACCCTGAACCTGGGGGCCTTTATCCCAAACATCTCCGCCGGTAAGGGGTGGATCGCTCTGGTGATTATCTTCCTCGGAAACCGCAGACCGGCGGGCCTTCTCATCGCCGCTTTTGTTTTCGGCCTGGCCGAGGCGTTCTCCAATTACGCCCAGGGCGTTCTTAACGTACCGGCGGACTTCATCCTGGCTATTCCTTATGTTTTTACGCTTCTCATCATGATTGGTACATCTGCTTTTACAAAGCGCAGATATGGTGTGCGTAAGCATGGAATCGGATGATCGGATATACTATCAGGCATGAAGAAACGCCTAGAAACAACATAGGCAAAGAATGAAAATATGTTATAACGGAAGCATAGACGAATCAACAAAATAACAAATTGATACGATGCTGCTCTTATTAAAAGAAAGACAGCGAAGATTGTTTTTGACAAACGAGGCAAAGACCACCGGATTTGGCGGAATACGTGCGGTAAACAGAATATCCGGGGTCTTTCGTCCGAAGGCGGAGGCATACATGAAGATCGGGGAGGCAGTACCGTCGAATGACAGTTTTTGTCAATGATGGCTCAGGAAGCCAGGTTCAGGAACACTTTTTATAACTCATTGTCTAAAATAAGGCAAAATTTGACTGTAGCGTTACATGGGATGAACTATTCTTCTTTCCTGCCTACAACCAAAGATAAACCCGGTGTAACTGGTTACAGATGAACCAGGTTCCCGCTAGAAGAATCGCCAGCCCCGGAAGAGGAGTCGCCCAGGTATCCGCCGCAAGGAGCAGGTTCCTGCCTACGCTCACCAGAAGGGTACCGGCGCCTATAAACACATATTCCCTGGCGCCTCGGATATAGGAGGATACCAGGAAACTGGCCATGGTAATCAGGATGATACCGATTTCTACCAGGCGGAACATGGAAGCGTACCCACTGATAAGAGATAGAGTACTGTCCCAGGAAAGACCGTCTACCGGCATACCCAGAGCGACAATCAGGGTTGCCCCTGATATGAGCAGGATAACGTTCCTGGGCTCCCTGATTTCCAGGCCCGAAGCGCATACGCCGGCGACAAATAATGAAAAAAGTCCGAAATAACGGCCAAAAATGAGAACCCGGTAGGCGGCAATAAGATATGGGCCGGGAAGTTCCCAGGCGGAACAGAGGGGAACTATGAGCCGGGCCGATTCAAAGGCAAAGGAAAGAGTAAAGAAGGCAATAAAGAGGATTTCCGGCGCTTGGGTTTTTTCAAAAAAATAATAGATTAGGATCATGGTAATAAGAGAATAGGCAACGGCGGTGATGATAGTAGCAAAGGGCACGTAGGGAGCGGGGGACAAGAAATGACCTGTCAGGGCCTGTATAACGCCCTGTGGACGCAGGACCGCACGAGGAATCAGCGTGGGATAGAAGGGTAACACTATCCTGGAAACCGCCGCAATCCCGACAAGAATCGCCGAAGAGATAAAGATTCCCATTTTAAAAAAACAATTCCGGTTCGACAAGGTCATATTCTAAGCATAGTTCATTCCGCTATTTGCCTCAAGTCACAAGAACATCCTCCCCAGGATCGGCGGGTTCCTCCCCAGGATAAACGCAAGAAATGAGAGTATGCCTAAATTGCCCGACTTATGTACAGTTCCTAAGGGCACAGTACCCCCGGATCTGGCGGTACTTCGTGGAAAAAACCACGGAGGACATGGGGTTTTACGGAGAAATAAAGAAAAAATTGAGATTTGTAACCCAAAACCCCGTGTTCCTCCGTGGTTAAAATTCCTATACGTTTATCCTGTTGAATAATCCTTTTGCCTTTTATATCCCTAAGGAGTATCATTTTGTAAACTTTTTGGTGGTGATCTACAAAGTATGATGGAGGGGTAATGACAACAGGGGCACAAGGGAATACTATGAAATTATGCTCATCACCATAGACATCAAGTGCCCCCATTGCCACAGCCCTAACATAACCAGAAACGGGAAAAAGAATAAGAGTAAACAAAATTACCTCTGCAAGGATTGCGACCGTCAGTTCATAAGTGATCATGAACGCACCTATCGCGGAACGTTCTCATGGGTTAAAAA
>JAITBO010000291.1 GCA_031283505.1 Treponema sp.
GGTGCGGGCCTCCTCATTGCCGGAAACACATATCACCCGGATGAGCGGTCCCAAACGAAGGTTCGCCGCTTCCATGTGTGCCGATTATATGTTCACAGTCCTTTTCGGAAAGTAAATGCAGGGGCTCTGGGTTTCGTTCCATATAAGCGCATAATATAGCGCCGGTTTCAAACCCCGGTTGGCTTTAAAATTGGCGCTATGGTTAAAATCTTCCCCGCTTCATGTTATACTTCTTTCATGATGCCTAACGTGATCCCCGATCCGGCCTCCGGTCTTCAAGACTTTCCCCCCTATCTTGCGGCCCTCAATCCCGAACAGCGGGCGGCGGTGCTTCATACGGGACATCCCCTCCTCATCTTGGCGGGAGCCGGGTCCGGGAAAACCAGGGTTATCACCACGAAAATCGCCTACCTCATCCGGGAACGGGGGGTGGATCCCCGATCCATTTTGGCGGTGACCTTTACCAACCGGGCTGCCAG
The DNA here is from genome assembly GCA_031283505.1 of Treponema sp. The sequence goes on from JAITBO010000291.1 coordinate 480, forward strand.
GGAAATGGCTGATCGGGCGCGGCTTATAGACGGAAGGGCGGGGGACGCCATGCTCAGGACCTTCCATTCCTTTGGGGCATGGTTCCTCAGGCGCAACGGTTCCCAGGGCGGCCTCGCCTCGAATTTCGTGATCTATGACGATGACGATACCGTGTCCCTGTTGGCAGCGTTGATGGAGAATGCCTCCCGTCTTGAAGTAAAGCGGATCGCTCATGGTATAACTAGGGCCAAGGACTATTTTCTTACCCCGGAAGACCCGGAACTGGATCTCATAGACCACCGGAAGGAGTTCAGGGGGCTCTACGCCTTGTACGAGGAGAAGCTGGCCCAAATAGGCAACGTTGACTTTGGGGACCTCATCAAGAAACCTGTGGAGATACTTCGTTCCCATCCTGAAGTGGCCCAGCGCTTTCGGGATCGTTTCCGGGTCATCATGGTGGACGAGTATCAGGATTCCAACATAGCCCAGTTTGAACTTCTCAAGGAGCTCTGCGGCCCCCAGACCTACGTCTGCGTGGTGGGCGATGACGATCAGTCCATCTACCGTTTCCGGGGCGCGGAGGTCAGGAACATTCTGGAGTTTCCGGACCGTTTTCCCGGTACGGATGTCGTGCGCCTTGAACGGAACTACCGCTCTACCGCCCCCATTCTGGCGGTGGCCTCCTCGGTAGTGGGCTGCAACCAGGGCCGTCTGGGAAAGACCCTCCGTTCCGAGCGGGGGACCGGCAAGATCCCTACATTGGCTTTTCTCCCGGACCAGGATGCGGAAGTGTCCTTCTGCGCCGAACTCATTGCAAAATCCCCCAAGGCCGCTTATTCCGACTGGGCCATCCTTTACCGGACCAACGCCCAATCTTTGGGTTTTGAGACGGAACTGCTCCGCCGTCACATTCCCTACCGGGTGGTGGGGTCCCTCAAGTTCTACGAGCGGGAAGAGGTAAAGGACGCCCTGGCCCTCCTCTCCTTCCTGGTGAATCCCCGGGACGAGGTGGCCTTTCGCCGGGTAGTGAACAAGCCTGCCAGAGGCGTCGGACCCGCCACGGTGGACCGCGTTGCGGAGGAAGCTTCTCAGGGTTCCCCGGCGGACGGCGATCTTGCCGCCGCTGCCCGGCGTGTTATGCCCCTTCTCTCTGCCAAAGCCCGTTCCGGGCTTGCTTCCTTCCTGTCCGCCATTGACGCCGGAGCTTCGACCCTCCTGCCGGACGCTGCGCCCTCCGCTGCGAAAGACACCGGGCCAGAAGAAAAACTCCGGGCAAAGCGGGTCCCCTCCCGTAACCGGGAAGGGCTTTCCGCCGGGGAGGGCCTTTCCGTCTGCATTGTCCGCTTGATCCATGAGGCGGGTATAGCGGAATACCATCTTTCCCACGATGAAATCGCCGGAAATCAGCGTATCGCCAACCTCCAGGAATTAGCCAACGCCGCCAGCTTGTACCCCGCTGCCCGGATTGGCCTTCTGGAATTCCTGGAACACATAGAGTTGGACCGGTCTATGGAAAACACCGTGGAAGACGGCGGTTCGGACAACGCGGTAACCCTCATTACCCTGCACAATACCAAGGGACTGGAATTCCGGCGGGTCATCATGACCGGCGTAGAGCAGGGGGTGTTCCCACGGGAGGATAAACAGGACGATGACCTTGAAGAGGAGCGGCGGCTTTTCTACGTAGGGGTCACCCGGGCTATGGATGAACTCTACCTTACTTCCTGCGCTGTACGCCGTATGTTCGGACGTACCATGCCTGTTGAACCTTCTATCTTCCTCCGGGAAGCCGAAAGTTCTTCCCTGCGCGTTATCGGCGACATCCCCTATGGCTTTGCGTCTTCAGGCAGGGCCTTGCCTCCGGGGGCCGCCCGGCAGGAGACCGCCTCCGATAAGAAGGGCGCCGCTTCCTCCGACGGCCGCTGGAGGGTAGGAGAGCGGGTCTTCCATGACGAACATGGTTACGGCGGGGTGACGGAGATTCGGGAAAGTGAGGACGGCCCGGTCATCCGGGTCCGTTTCGAGACCGGTCACGAAACCCGGTTTCTGAGCAGCCATCAAAGTTCGCGGTTCATCAAAATCGGAGATGACTAAAGATCCATGACCTACGAAGAAAATAGAAATGACGGCGCTCTTTTCCGCAGCGGAGAGGAGCCTTCTTCCGGCGCGGATCTTCTCCGTTCCCTGCCGCGTATCCGGCGGGCCAGGGGGTTCCGGCTCTACACCGAAGATGGCCGGCGGCTGACGGACCTCTGGCAGTACGGCGGCCAGGCCGTTCTGGGCCATACCCCCTCCCGCATCCTGGTAGAACTGAAAAACGCCGCTTCCCGGGGCCTCTTTGCCCCCTTTCCCGGCTGTTACGAAGGCCGGCTTGTCAAGGCGCTGTCCCGTCTCTTCCCCGGACGGGTCGTCCGTCTCTATGCCGGGGACTCATCCCTCCGCCGGGCTCTGGCTCAGGCCGGATATGACGGGGCCGCCCCTTTTTCCGATCCGGCCTTCCCGCCGTCCATGTCCGTTTCCGTCCCACCCCTTTCGGAAAAGCCCTCTCCCCTCCTGTGGCGGCCTTTTCTGGAAGCCGGTCCGGGCAGCGATTCCGGGCCTGACGCGGCGGCTCAAATTCTAGTTCCGGTATTGCCCCTGCCCTGGACCTGCGCTCCCCGAATTCTGGTTTTGGACAAGACCCTGGAGGCCGCATTTCCCGCTTCGGGGCAGGACCTCCTCTCCCCGGTAGTCCTGGCCGCCGCCGCCCGGAGCGTGTGGGACCTCATCGCCGCTCTCCCCGAAGGAGCCGGACGGAAGTTCCCGCGCATACGGAAGGCCCTGTCCAAAAGCCCCTGGCGGCGGCGCGGCATTTACCTTACCCTCGGACATCAGCCCGCCGGACTGATGTCCGAAGCCGCCGGTTCCGCAGACTACGCCTACGCCTCCCTTTTCAGCCGTTTTCTGGAAACGGGCTTTCTTCTTCCGCCGTCACCCCGCAGCCCCCTGATCCTTCCGGGAGAGATGTCCCCCGGAGAGGAAGCGGCTTTGGCGGCGTGTCTGCAATTCGATCTTCAATCCGATCTTCAATCCCCGGCCTGAATATACTATAGTTAATTTATGTTTGACGATTGTCTTATCATGGCCGGTGGTTCGGGAACCCGCCTGTGGCCGGCCAGCAATTCCGGAAAACCCAAGCAGTTTCTGTCTATCCCCGGAGGGAGCAGCTTCTTTGTCTCCGCGGTGGAACGGGCCCTGGCCGTCATAGACCGGAAGGGGGATGGCCGGGTGATCATCATCGCCGGGCAGGGCCATGTCCCCCGGATCGTCGAAGCCTGCGCCGCCTTTAGCCCCGCAGACCTCTCCCGCCTGGCGCTGATCCCCGAACCGGCGGCCCGGAACACCGCTCCGGCCATTGCCTGCGGTATCGCGTATTCCGGATTGGCCCTGGGGCCGGACAGGACCATGCTGGTCCTTACCAGCGACCATATCATACAGCCTCTGGAAGTCTTTGTCGAAGATGCCGCCCGCGCCGCCGCCTTTGCCCGGCAGGGTAAGCTCGTGGTTTTCGGGATACCCCCCAGGGCCCCGGAAACGGGTTACGGTTACATCGAGGCGGCGGAAGCCCTTCCGCTTCCCGGCCCGGCGGCTGTTTCTTCGGGGGCAGCTGTGTTCAGGGCCGCCTCTTTCCGGGAAAAACCTGATCGAGCCGTTGCCGAAACCTTCCTTGCCGCAGGCCGCTTCTACTGGAATTCGGGGATGTTCGCCTTTTCCACCGGTTTTTTATCGGAGGAATTCCGCCGCAGCGCCCCGGAATGCTTTTGCCCTTTTGAGGCCCTCAAAGCCCCGGAAGAAGCGGCATACACGGTCCGCCGGGGGCTCAAAATACTGGAAAAGTGGCCCGGCCTGGACGGGGCCTACAACGCGGTCAAAGGCATCTCCTTCGATTATGCCATAGCCGAAAAATGCGGGCAAACCGCGATGGCCGCCGTCCGTTTCGACTGGTTTGATGTGGGGAGCTGGGACGAATACGCCAAACTCCTGGGCGCGTCCAGGGGCGAGGTGTACGCCGTCCGCGTCCCCTCAGGCGGGGACTCCTGTTTTGTGGACGCGGACATCCCTGTGGCCCTCTGCGGCGTAGAGAACCTTGTCGTGGTGGTCCGCTCCGGCAAGGACGGCGGCGCTCCGGCTGTGCTTATCGCCAAAAAAGGCGAAACCCAGGGCGTCCGGGACATCGTGGAGCAGATCAAGTCTGCGGGAAGGACGGAACTTCTCTGAGCGGTGACCGGGTCCCGGAATCTTGTAAGGACTAAAAAAGGCTTTCCCCAAAACTTTATTTTTGGGAAAGCCTCTATCGCCATAAAAATTCCCGTGGTTCGTTTGGTTCGTGCTTTTTTTCTTCAAAAAGAAGCGGCTTTGCAAAATCCCAAAGCCCGGTTATACTGAATGTCTCCTCTGCAAGCAGTGGAACCAATAATCAGAGTAAACGAAGTACTATCTGGAGGATATTCATGGTAATTTTGACATTGAACTGCGGCTCGTCGTCCGCCAAGTATCAGGTGTATGACTGGGACGCCAAAGACATCCTGGCTGTGGGCATAGTGGAACGGGTCACCCTGGGGGGGTCCTTCATCAGCCACAAGGCCAAAGGCAGGGAAGAGTACACGGTGGAACACGACTGCCCCACCCATACCGATGCGGTGGACTTCATCATCAAGACCTTGACCGATCCTGTTCACGGGGTCATCACGGATATGAAGGTAATCAAAGCCGTAGGCCACCGGGTACTCCATGGGGGGGACAAGTTCACCAAGTCGGTGATCGTGGACGATGCGGCCATGGCGGCTTTCAACGAGGTAAAGGACCTGGGGCCCCTGCACAACCCCGCCAACATCATGGGCATAGAGGCCGCCAAGAAGGTGCTGCCCGGGGTGCCCCACTGTGCCATCATGGACACCGCCTGGCATCAGACCATGCCCCCGGAATCCTACCTCTACGCCGTCCCCTACGAATGGTACGAAAAGTATTCCGTCAGGCGGTACGGCTTCCACGGCACTTCCTTCCTGTATACCGCCAAACGCGCCGCCGTCCTCCTGGGCAAGGACCCCTTCAAGACCAACCTTATTATCGCCCACCTGGGGAACGGCTCCTCCATCAACGCGGTAAAGGATGGCCGTTCCTTCGACACCTCCATGGGCATAACCCCCCTGGAAGGTCTCGTCATGGGTACCCGGTCCGGCGATGCCGACATGGCCATGCCCTTCTACGTGATGCGGAAAACCGGCATGACCGCTGCCGAAATGGAAAACGCCCTGAACAAGAAGTCCGGCCTTCTGGGGATCACCGGTAAATACGCCGACCGCCGGGACATACAGAAAGCCAAACTCGAAGGCGACAGCCGGGCGCTTCTGGCCCAAGACATGGAAGCCCGCCGGGTCAAGAAGTACATAGGCGCGTATCAGGCCGTCCTGGGCCGGGTGGATGCCCTGGTCTTTACCGCCGGGGTAGGGGAGTTCGCTGCCTTTATGCGGGAAAAAATCCTCGACGGTCTTGAGGGCCTGGGCATAGTCTTCGACCCCGCCAAAAACCAGATGTCCCACACCCGGAACGCGGAAACCATCATCTCCAGGCCGGAATCCCGCATCCCCGTCTACATCATCCCCACGGACGAAGAACTGGTCATGACCGAGGACGCCTATGCGCTCATGGCGGGGACCTACGACATACACACCAGGTTCACCTATTCTTTCCAGAGCAGGGATTACGTGAACAAGGGCCGTGCCGAGGGCCTCAAGAACGAGCTGGCCAGGAACCCGGAACTGGCCTCGATCATCACCAAGCCCCTGTAAAACGGTTGGAGCCGATAGCCCGGTCCGGCGTGTACGCCGGATGCGCCCAAATTCAAATGCTGCTATGCGTGGATGGCATTATATAATCAGGGAGGTTGATCATGGAACGGAATACCGATGTTCTGGTAGTCGGAGCTTGTACGGCGGGGCTTTATTTCGCAGGGCTTATGGCCCGGCAGGGATATAGAACGCTGGTCTGCGACCGCTCATCCGAGGCGGACTTGGGCCGCCGCTACGACATAATCCATATCGGGCAGGAATATTTTGGGCAGTTCGAGCTGCCGGAACCGGGACCGGGGGACCCGGACTATGTAACCACCTTTCACCGGAGCATACTCCGTTCTGCCCTGGACAAGTGGCCCAAGAATACACTGGCGGATGTACTGGTTTTACGGCGCGCGCCTCTGATGAAGCGGCTGGCGGCCTGGGCCCGGGAGCAGGGAGCGGAACTGCTGTTGAACGCTGAATACGAAAGGCCGGTTTTTGACGAGAAGAACCGGCTTGCCGGGGCGGTTTTGCGGCGGGACGATGTGGAGTTGGAGATTAAAGCCCGGCTTACGGCGGACGCGTCGGGGATAGGAGCGGTGGTACGGACCATGCTGCCGGAAGATTACGGAGTCGAGACCTTTGTAACCGGTCCCAGGGATCAGTTTTACGTGGTCCTCCGGTACGTCAAGCTAAAGAACCCCAAAGAAGATGCGGTTGATGTTACGCGGACCTGGCCGTACTACAAGACCTGGCTGGCTCCCCAGTTAGACCCGGCGGGAGCCATCATGGGCGTTGGGGCCAACCTTTCTTTCGATTACGCGGAGCGTTGCTGGAAACGGTTTGCGGAACGGGTGGCGATGCCGGAACACGAACTTGATCATATTGAGCAGAGCAGCACACCCTACCGGCGGCCCCCCTACAGTTTTGTCGCTGACGGCTTTGTGGTTCTTGGGGATGCCGCCTGCATCACCAACCCCTGGAGCGGCGAAGGGGTTCCCTATGCGTGGCGTCTGTGTTCCATCGCTGCTGAGGAATTGGGGCGGTGCATGAAAGATGGCGCGTATCCGTCCCGTAAAGCGGCGTGGCAGGTGAATGTTCGGTATATACGGTCCCAGGGGGCCGAATTCGCCCGGAACCTGGCCATGCTTTCCGGGGCGGTACAGTGCAGTCCCGAAGAAAACGACTACGAATTCCGGCACAGCATCATATTTGAAGACGACAAAGACAGGGGAAAAGGGAATCTTGTTGTCAAACTGCTCAAAGGGCTGATTTCCGGCGGACTTTCTCTAAAGGCTCTGGGCAGCCTGATGGGAGCGGCTGGCATAGGGGGCAGGATATTCGGGCATTACCGTTCTTTCCCGGAAAACCCCGCCGGATTCGGCGGATGGGTACAAAAGGCAGAGGAACTATGGGGCAAGGCCGGCAGCATGGCGGAACTCGCGGAGCGGGATCTGGCGGAAATGGGAAAAGCCGGGAGCTAAACCGCCGGCCCGGAATTCTCTCTTGTTATAAATCCAGTTCCGAGCCAGGAGTTTTGAGTTCCGAGCTAGATTATTCCCCTCCGGGTGTCCGGCCCTCCCTTGCGTATGCGGAGTCTGACTGTTCTGCCGGGGAATGTGGCTGTCTTTGGCGGCGTTGTCCTCGGTTTTGGTCAGGTTATGACCGGTATCCACAGTCTTCTCCAGGTATACCTCAGCGCCATCAACCCAATACTTGAAATCCACATACACCGCCGCGCCGCATATCAAATCCCGGCGGTTCCGGCCCTCGTACCGGAAAATCCCCGGTACGGGGGAACAGGGGAAAACCGGGGGTTTGCGGCCCGGTGGCAGCCGCAAACCCCCCGGCGTGTTGTTGGGCTCAGTGTTACGAGGAAAGTATCCACTTCAGGCCGGATGGAACAGCGCTCCCGTCTGTTGTTATGTCTCCGTTTTCTGTATTGGCATCCCAATCCCAATGTTCATATACCGCATTCCAGCCTTTCTTCAGGTTAAGATTATAGGTCTCGGTATATGTGGTTTCCTTGTCTTCGTCTGCCTCCGTTACACTACCGGTAATTGTAGCCGCTGTTGACGAATACACATAATAGATAATATCTTCTGAACTTTCGTCATCTTTACTGTAGGATAACGATGGCCCGTAACCGGACGCATCAGGAACATAGAACCTGTATACGTACAACACTTTAGCGTCCTTCGGTGATGCCGTTGTACCGTCGGGAACACTTTTTCCGATGGGCTCCAGATATTGCTCCTTAACTGTTTCCGGAAGGTTTAACGTTAGCTTTCCGTTGGTGATGGTTCCTGCACTACCAACGTATTCCTGGCTGTTGCCGTTGGTATCATAATAGCGTATTTTGACATCTCCATTGCCGGTATATCCGGTTCCATCTTTTTCGTTGTATACCTGTATACCTGTATACCTGTTACCGGCACTTCTATCGTTGTCTCTTCCCCGTTGTCGTTGCCGCACCCGGGGAACAGCGTCAGTGTCAGCGCCGTCATCAAACCGAACAGCGCAGGCCAGATTGCTTTTTTCTTCATCAGTATTCTCCTTGCAAAAAATTTATCTTTACGGACGCCGCTGGTATGCGCCACCGGCAGCCTGCCGCGGACGTCCGCAGGATTGCGGTTAGAGGAAAAAATAAAAAATAAAGGAAGAAGGGAACTATACTTACAACATCCGGCAGAGGCCGGTAATCTCTGGTATTTCCTATTGGGGGGGGGGGGGGGGGGTAAAATTTTAACGGCAAGGGCTAAAGGGGGGGTTGAAGGAGGTTTGTTTAACCACCCGGACATTACCGAACCCTTTATATT
>JAITBO010000293.1 GCA_031283505.1 Treponema sp.
TATGTAGGGAAAAAGAAGAACAAAGTATGGCTTATTTACGCATATCACCGGGGAAGCGGGGAAATAGTAGCATTTGTATGGGGGAAACGGGATTTAAAGACGGCACAAAAGCTGAGGAAGAGGATAAAACGGCTGGGGATAAGCTGTGACATGGTAGCAACGGATAATTGGGACAGCATTCTTTCGGCGTTTGGGGAAGACAACCACGAAGCAGGGAAAGAGTACACGGTAGGGATAGAAGGGAACAATTGCCGGCTGAGGCATCGGATCAGGCGGGCATATCCAAGCCATTCAAGATCATCCTGGGTAAAATACTTGTCATTTTTCTTGTTGATAAGCTCAATGACCCCTATATGGTTTTGTTTGAGAACTCATCATACTTTCTGGATCACCTCCAAATACTTTAATATGTTCCACGGCGGACCGGTGCTTCAGTTTGAGGAGCAGGGTTTGTTCCGAAGGCGAGAAAGACCAGCCCGAAGAGTCGTAGCGCTCAAACTGGGAGTCTGTCCGGTAGTCTATACCGTAGAGTTGTATTTTGGCAAAGGGACTCAGGCCCCGGATCAACATATAGTGGGTTTCCCCAACCGGGAAAGATACGGCAATATCCAAAACATCGTTTTCCCGGGAAATTGTGACGGAATCTGAAGCGGTCCAGGCCCATATACCGTCCGCCGAAGGACCTATACTGGTGGCGTGAGGATAGGTGGCTGCGGGAAAATGGCGGTATAGGATAAGGGAATCGATCCTGGTCCTGCCGGGAACAGGACTTACGATGCCGGGAATTGCCATCCTTCCGTCTGTTTTTTCCGTATCGGGGATGGTGAGTTCCGCAGGAAGACTGCCGTCCTCGGTAAGAGAAAGGATAGAAATGACCAGGGAACGGCCCAGGGCTCCCCGGTCTTCCTGGCCCGAGAACCGTCCGTACCGGTCCAGGGCAAGGCCCAGCCTAAGGTTGTATTCCGTATCCGCCCGGCCATCCAAAAAATACAAAACCCGGGCCCCGGTGGCGGTCTGCCTGAGTCCATGGTCAATGATGAGGCAGGCGCTTTCGACAAAGCGTTCAAAGGGATTGTCGCTCCGGGAACGGTAGACATTCCATTCGATATATGCTTCCAGAATACCGGGGATCAGGCCGGGAGAAAGGGACGCGGGATCGAGGGAACGGGCCAGTTCAGCGGCGCCGTCGATGATCTGTCCATAGCCCCGGATGCCGCAGAATTCTATGACATGGGATTCCAGAAAAAAATCCGGGGATTTTGCGGCGATAAGGGCGGAAAGGCGGGAAGCGGCGTCCCGTTCAAAAGCGGACAAAGAACGCAGTCCAAGATCCAGACGGCCCAGATACACCGAGGCGTTATAGGACCATGACACCCTCCGCAGAAAGACCGAAGAAATATTGGCTACGGCCTCCCGATAAACGCCGCGGCTGGCAGACTCTCCAATATAGGTAACCACCAGGGCCTCGTCATCGGTATTCCGGACAGCCCTGCTCCAGAGAGAATAAGCCGCATCCCGCCAGCGATTCACCGTCCCGGTATACAGGGTTTCATCCTGTGCCGTGGAAAGGATAAAATTTTTGGAAACAAACTCCTGTTTCGGGACGGCCCGGTAGTTGGCCGCCGGGTCCTGGACATTCAGAATCACCACCCTGCGGCTGTCGTCCAGTTGGGACAGACCGAAACTATAAGGTATCCCTTCGGCCATGACGACAAACTGATCGCCTCCCGCGTCCTGGATCCGGGAACTCCGCAGTATCCGGTAGGGAAGTTCAAGCCCCTCATATCCTTCCCCAAATTGACCGGTAATCCTAAGTTCCGGGCCGCTGGCGTCCGCGCCGTTTATAACATTAAAGACAAGCCGGGTCCCGTCTCCAAAACTGAAGATCGCGGAATTATCGTTAATACTCATGGTCTGAGGCAAACGAATATCCTTTTCCCCGCCCTTTAGTAAAAGGACAAATTCCCCCTCATCATGAAGACGGAATTCCATGCCCCCAAAAGAAACGGTAACCCCGCCTTCCAGGGGATAAACAGCGGCCAAGGTCTCGCCTCCCGCGTCAGCCGTCCGGATGGAAGATTCCCTGTAATGCCCCGAGACAAGCATCGGACCAATATACCGGGTAAAGCCACGCTGTTTGGTGAACTGGAACGTCACCAGAACCACAAAAACACCCAGGTATAAAAAGATTAACCCCGCCATCCGGGGAAAAATGGATCGTTTCATTTTATGTAGAATACCTCAAAAAGCGTTTTTATTTCAACTTGCCGATTCTATTTTAATTGTATACTATATTTTTATTATGAAGAATATTGTACCGGCTGCGGCGTTAACCTTACTGTTAGTGGTTGTTATAATCGCCTGTTCTACGCCGCCCCAAAAAACCCCCGGTGTTCCGGAAGCGCCGCCTGAAAAGCCGGGGATCACGGAGCCGGAGCCGCCGGTCGAAGAGCTTACGGGTACCCAGGCCATTCTTACACAGATAGTCGCCTTTCTAGACCAGAATGATTTTGACGGGGCCATAGCCCGTTTTGACGAAATTGAAGAAACGGAACGGGAATCTTCAGGGATTCAACTGCTAAAGGCATCGGTCCTGCTTTCTGCGGGAAGGACCGGAGATGGCCGGGCCGTGGTTCAGGATGTTCTTTCCAAAGACGCCGAAAACCCGGACGCTCTTTTTGTGCTTTCCACTATCGAAAGCGCCGAAGGAAAAGAAAAAAACCAGCGGCAGCTTCTGGAACAGATTATCAAGAGCCGGCCCAGCCATGCGGAAGCTTTGGCCGCCTTGGGGACTATCTTTCTACGGAACCGGTCATACCGGAATGCAACGTCCTACTTTGACCGGGCGTTGGAAGCGGACCCTCAAAATGGGGAGGCGCTGGTAGGCCGGGCCGGAGTATACCGTTATCAGCAGGACCCTCAAAAGGCGGAGGCCCTGTTGAACAAGGCGATTGCCCTCTACCCTCAATGGGTGGTTCCCCTAAGCGACCGGGCCCGGCTTTACCGTGAGGCGGGCGCTCTGTCCCACGCCCTCTCGGATCTGGATGCCGCCAGGATCCTGGCCCCGAATAACTATTGGGTAAGCTGTGACCGGGGGAATGTCCTTCTGGACATGGGCCGGAAACCGGAGGCCCTGGAAGAATTTCAAAGGGCTGTCAGTCTGGGGCCGGACAACTTTTTAGCCTATATGTACAGTGCCGGTATTAAAGACGATTTGGGGGATTATGCCGGGGCCGAACGGGATTATCTGGCTGTGGCCCGGCTTAAACCCGCTTACTATTTCGCCTTTGAGGGCTTGGGTATGTTGAGGATGAGGCGGGGCTCCTGGGATGGGGCCAGGGCCGCCTTTCTGGAGGCTTACAAAGCAGCTCCCCAGGAAACCAGCTACGCCCTTCTTGCGGCGGCCAACTGGATGCGGGCGGGAAAACCGCAAGATCCCAAACAGTTTCTGCAAACCGCCCTCAGACGCTTGCAGCGGGAGACCCTGGAATGGTATATGATGCGGCTCTACCACGATCTTGCCGGGGACAGCGATGTGGCTATGCGTATTGAACGGGAGAAGAACCTGGATACTAAACAAAAAATGTTGTTTTACATGGCCCTCTACTATGATGTTCGGAACAACCGGAACCTGGCGGACCGGTATTACCTGCTGGTAAAAGAGATGGGCAGACCCGGTACTCTGGAATGGCGGATAAACGAGTGGACCCTGAAAGAACGGAACCTGAATGTTGAATGAAGTTTATCATACCGGCGGGTTTGCCCGGCTGCTTTCTTTGCTGGGGGAGCCGGGAACCGTGGTGATCCAAACCCATGACTTCCCCGACCACGACGCGGCGGCTTCGGCCTTTGCCCTGGGAGAACTCCTCCGCCTTCAGGGATACGATGTCCGCCTGCTCTACCGGGGGGTGATACGCAGCCATTCTCTCAAGACCATGCTTTCCGGGTTGGGGATAGACCTTATGCGGGTAAAAAACATGGCCGGAGGGGACCTGGCCAAATGCCCCTGTATCGTGGTGGACGGTAACCCCGCCAATACCAACGCCCATCCGGTCACGGAATACCTTCTTGGCGTGGTAGATCATCACGGCAACGCCGCCGTCCCGGACTGCCCGTTTACGGACATAGACACCAATTCCGGGTCCTGTTCCGCCTTAGTCGCCCGGTATTGGGAGGAAATGGGCCTGCTGCCGGAAAAAAACATCGCCACCGCCCTGCTTATGGGCATAGAGATGGATACGGACTTCCTTACCCGCCGGGTAAGCCGGCATGACGTGGACGCCCTGTACCGGCTTTTTTTCCAGGCCGACTGGGAATTCGGTTCGGGAGCGCTCAAGACATCCCTCTCGATCAAGGACCTTCCTTCCCTTAAAATGGTTATGGCCAATTCCAAAATCCGGGGGAACATCTTTTTTTCGTTAATTGATATGGATACTTCCCAGGAAGTCATCTCGATTTTGGCCGATTTTTTCTTACGGTTCCGGGAGATTCTGGTAACCATCATCATCGAGACCGAAGGGCAAACCCGCCATGTTTCGGTCCGCAGTAGGGATCCGCGTATTTCCGCCGCCCGCATAGTCCAGGAAGCTCTAAAAGACCTGGGTTCAGGCGGCGGGCACGATTATATGGCCGGCGGCCTTATAGATACCGGGGCGGTAATCAGCAAAGACGATCTGTTTCAGCGTTTTTTAGACGCCGCCACAAGAGAACAGGAGAACACATGAACGATACCCGTATGATAATCAAATTTCCCGGCAGAGAAATCATCCTTATCGGAACCGCCCACATCTCCCGGGACAGCATAGGCGAAGTGGAACGTACCATCAGGGAGGAAAAGCCCGGTATGGTCTGCGTCGAGCTCGATTCCGGCCGTTACGCCTCTATCAGCCAGCAGGACACTTGGGAGAAGCTGGACGTGATCAAGATTTTTAGGGAAGGGAAGGGATTCCTCCTTATAGCGAACCTGGTCCTCTCCGGGTTTCAGCGCCGCATGGGGGAAGAACTGGGAGTGAAACCGGGGGAGGAGATGAAGATTGCCGTGGAAACCGCCAAAGATCTGGGGATACCCTACTCCCTCTGTGACCGGGAGGTGCAGACCACCCTCCGCAGGGCCTGGACGCGCTGCGGCCTGTGGAGCAAGTGCAAGCTTCTGGCCTCCCTCCTGTCCAGCGCCTTTACTACGGAAAAATTCAGCGAAGGGGAGATTGAACAGTTGAAGAACCGTAACGAGTTGGACGGAATGATGTCGGAACTGGCCGGTTATCTGCCCAAGGTAAAGGAGACCCTCATCGATGAACGGGACCGGTATCTTGCGGCCAAGATTTGGGAAACCGGGGCCCAAACCGGCGGAAAGCAGATCGTTGTGGTAGGGGCGGGCCACCTTGCGGGTATCCGGAATCATCTGGAGAAGATCTCCGCCGGTGAGGAGGGCGCCGATGTATCTGATCTGGACATCGTTCCGCCAGCCCCGGTTTTGTCTAAGGCAGCCGGCTGGGTCTTCCCCATTCTCATTGCCGCCCTCATCGTTCTGGGTTTTTTCCGCTCCGGCGCCGGGGTAAGCCTGGAGATGCTCGTCCGCTGGGTTTTGCTCAACGGTTCTTTGGCCGCCCTGGGAGCCCTCATTGCCCTGGGGCATCCTCTGTCCGTTCTGGTGTCTTTTATGGGAGCCCCAATCGCCACCATTAACCCCTTTATAGGGGTGGGGCTTTTTTCGGGCGTCGTGGAAGCCGCTCTCCGGAAACCCCGGGTCATAGACACCCAGACCCTCCCGGAAGACATAAGCAGCCTCAAAGGTATATACAAAAACCGCATCACCAAGGCGCTCCTGGTGTTTTTTCTGTCTTCCCTGGGTGGCGCCATCGGGAATTTTATCGCCCTTCCCCTGCTGGCAAGCCTGTTGGGAGGGTAAAACCGCCTTTTTTGCCGGGGTCCCAGGATAAACGCATAGAAATTTATCCTCCTGTTTTGGGCGCATTTCCGGCGCCAGACCCGGGGGGTCTGCAAGCGCCGGAAACCGGGCTATCCGCTCCAATTCCTCGGCTTTACCTGCGGTAAAGCCTCCGGTATTTCCGCTTCTATCCCTTGCGCGGAAGATTTGACGCCGGGAATAGGTAAGCCGGTAAATGTGAAATTGCCGGGAAATACGGTCCGGCAGATAGTAACCCCGCAAAACCGCCTCTTTTTGAAGTAAAAACCACGAAGAACCTGGAAAAGGACTTAAAATGGCCTTGTCCGGGCGCTTTTTTCTCTTTTTTTTAAAAAACATTGTTTTTTTATTTTTATGCGCTATATTGATGAATGAATGTTGATTGTGTTTCGAATAGAGACTATGAGAGAGGGTGGCGTGGGCCGCTTACAAGGAGCGGAGTAATGTCCGGCGGGTTAAAGATTTTTTTTTCCTTACTCAGTCCTTTCAAATATAGCTGAGAAATTTTTACCCTCCCCCCATTTTGTATAATATTTTGGTGATAGTCGGAAAGCGGGTTGATGAACCTATGGGCGAATACAAAAGGCGACAAAATACACAATTTACCTCCGAATTTGGCTTAATTTTTGGATGGAAAGTCGTATCAACCCTCCCGTCAACCCTGTTTCGTACTAACACCAATATTTTATACTTGCTATAGAAGAGGCAACGCTTCTTCCTTTTTTCTCCCCTCTCTATTCATTGCTTTGGTCTCTTGCCCGCTTCGCTTTTGCGGCGAGGAAAAACGATTTAAGGAGTTATCATTAATACTTCGTATTAATGTTCGATATAAATTGGCGGCGATTTCGCCGCCTTAATAAGGAGTTATCATTAATACTTCGTATTAATGTTTGATATAAATTGGCGGCGATTTCGCCGCCTTAGTCTAGGAGTTATCTATGAAAAACGCGAAATTGACAGGTCTTTTCGCTAAAAGCGGCAGGCTGTATGCCAGCTTGCTGCCCGGTTTCCTGGCCGCCATTCTGCTGGCAGGATGTTTCAACCCTATTACGGCTATCCCCCCTAAAACGGGAGACCCCGTTACAGACCCCTTTACCGTTGACATTTTCATCGGCAAAGACGGTTCAGCACGTACCGTCGCAGGCCCTGACTCGGCACGGATTAAAGGTGACAACATCCGTAACTTTGTCCAGCTTGTCGTCTTCGATAAAACCGATCAAAAGATCGTTGCCCTGGCCGAAGATCGCAGGACGCTGAAGAATAGCGAGGGGGCCGTCCTCTCCATCAATTCCATCGCCTTCGGCAAAAAATACGATTTCCTCCTCCTCATGGGCCACTGGGAACACGACGGAAACTACACCTATGACGAAAGCGAACCACCGACTCTGTTGGCTGCGGGGTTAAAGGAAATTGATGTAACCGGGAGCGGGAAGATCACCGTGGTGATGTGGCCCATCGTGGTGGATACGGAGTTTAGGGCGACAGGGAACCGGACCGCCGCGCCGGTGGTAAGCGATGGGAAGCCGGGGAAGGTGAGCCTGCTTCCGGTGGACTGGGGTGTAAGGTGGATGGTAAAGAAGGGATCTTCCGGGAACGGCTTTGAGTCCCTGGTAACGGCCCAGAAGGTGATAAACGGGGAAGCCGGGGAGGACCTGCTGGTAACGGACAAACAAGCCATCGTAACGGCTGCGGGGCAGAGATACACGGATGCTCTTCTTACCGTTGCGGAGAACGTGATAACCTTGGGGTCTATAGGGAGCTACACGGCGGGGATAACGAAGATAGGGACGGTCGGGTCGGTACAGTTCAGGCTGGAATACGTGCCCTTTAACGTGACTGACGTAGGCATATGGGACGATTATCAAGGCGATTCAAAGTTTGATCTGGACGGGACAAAGACACCGGTGTGGGTCATACGGAACGGGA
Source organism: Treponema sp. (assembly GCA_031283505.1). Next base: position 7,853 of record JAITBO010000293.1, read on the forward strand.
TAAACGACGAGGCCCAAAACGCCACGACGGACTTTAGCAGGTTTGGGAATGAGGCCGGATACAATGGGAACGGAGCGGTGACCTATGTGGTAGCGGCGGCAACCCCGCAGCCTGGGGACCTGGTGATACGGGACGGAAAGTTTGAGGGTCCTTCAAGCTCAAAGACACCGAACATAGGGTTTACAACGGCAGGGTATGAGGGGACTGCGGGGGTGTATTATGCGGCGGTAGAGGTTCCTAATGGGGGGACAACGACTGCGCCTGCGTATACCGCCTACACGAAGAACCTGGATCCTCTGGCAGTGGGGGTGCATACTGGAAAACAGATAACCCTACCCGACGAATTAGTCAACTATGACGTGTACGTGATATTGTTCCAGAACGGGAAGGTGAGCGCCCCGGTGAAGATCAACACGAAGAAAGGCGGCTTGGATGTGGACAATGTATGGGGCAGCAAGTTTATAGCGGTTAGTGGTAGTACGGCCGTCATGTCGGAAGACGGCGGTAAGACCTGGACGATGGCGGCTCTGCCGGGCGGCGGGCGTGCTATAAGCCTACGGGGATGGCGTATTTGTAACGGTTACCAGTAGCGGGGCTGCTAGGTCTGAAGATAGTGGTGAGACCTGGATGGCGGTGGCATCGTCGAACAATTGGCATCTTCCTGATATAGCCGGGATGGTGTGTTTGTAGCAACTAACAATAATCCCATCAACAGCACATCCGTCAGGTCGGAAGATGGCGGAAAGACTTGGCAGGATGAGGCGTCGTTGCCGGGATAGTGCTCTTGGAAGGCTGTGGCGTATGGGGATGGCGTGTTCGTTGCGGTTACCTATAGCAATACCACCAATAATGCCGCCAGATCGGAAGATGGCGGCAGGACCTGGGAACCGGTGGGAATCCCGAATACCGGTTGGTACGATGTAAGCTACGGGGACGGCGTATTCGTAACGGTTGACCAGGATGCCGCCAGTGATAAGGCCGCCAGATCGGAAGATGGCGGCAAGACCTGGACGGAGACGACATTGCCGAGTTCCAACAGCTGGTCCAGTGTGGCCTACGGGAACGGCGTGTTCGTAGTATTTGGAGAAAACAAGGCCGCCAGGTCGGAAGATGGCGGCAAAACCTGGACGGAGGCAACGCTGCCGGTTTCCGGCACATGGGCCG
>JAITBO010000358.1 GCA_031283505.1 Treponema sp.
AGCTTGACAGGATCGTTGCCAAAATCAATAATCGACCACGCAAGGTTTTAGGCTACCTAACCCCTTACGAAGTTTTTTCGCCTTAAAATTCGCACTTCAAAAAAAATTCCGCGTAACAAAAAATTATAAATCAGGAAGCGGGGGAAGTAAATTTACTTTCCCCGCATAGCGGAAAAGCGGACGGCTCAATATCAAGGCGATGCCTGTTGTTAGTATCTCAGCTTACGCACCAGAGCCAAAATTGAAAAATTTAACCACGAACCTTACAAACAAACTATGGATTTAACCTCAAAAGTTCGTGTTGTTGCGGACCACACAGGTCCGGTGTGGTTAGTGGTTCATATTATTCTTCCTGCGTAACATGAGTTAGTATATCGGCGGCGGACCGCACCTAAATACTAATCTTTATAAAATCTACTATATGGACGGCAGAAAATTAAGCAAAGCGGCGCGGGAACAATTACGGATCGCTGCGGCCAAACGGCGGCGTGATTTTCGGTGAATATGTTACCGACAGTATGCGGACACTCCGCGATTTTTCATGGTAAAAATTTTACTATGACAGCCCGTTGGCCCCTCTCAAGAAGATACCTAAGTACCAGCGTGTTGAATCAGGTTATCAATAGCCCGATTCATCAACGCCTGTTGTTCCGGCAGATCTGTCTCCTTTTTCAGGGTGAGACGCGCCGCCGCCGTGCTCTCCGCAGAAACATCACCGCCGTCACGCTCAAGCTGCCGAGCTGTTGGAAGGGTGGTCTGGTTTTGTCATAACGCTTACAGTCCCTGGCACCTACACGCTTCTTGGAAAGGAGTTTCATTCAGGGGTAGAATAGGTTGATCAGCAGGTCAAGGGGGCGGTAAAGGGCGCGTAATGTCTGGACCCCGGTATCCTTCGAGTAGCGGCAGTACCCGGCGGCCTTCCTGACTACGTTCCGGATGGCCTGGCCATATGGTCTTATCGCTCAAGCGTACCATCCGTTGCTTGCTTTGGTGGGTGAGCAAAGTGATCGCATATTTACGGAGGTAGGCTGATATTTAGGTAAGCTCGTCCAGGATCCGCTTTTTCCCTGTCTTGTCGGCTTTGCGGTAAGAAACCGCCCGTTCGCTGGTCAGCGTCCGTCGTTTTTTGCATACTGATCTCTATGGTTGCCCTCGGTCCATGATTTTAGCGGGGTAATATCTTGGGCTACGGTAAGATTTTAACGTGAGGCAATACGGGTACTGGAATAAACTTCAAGACACGGTGTATAATAGTATTGAGTTTAAGGGCAAAAAATATTGAAAAAATTAATTGAATCAATTCGGTTATCCATTGAGCGTTTCATTGACGGGCTTAATCTTGGAATGCGGGGTAAGCTTATAAGCATTTTTGTCGTCATCAAAGTGATTCCCCTGCTGCTGTTGGGGTTGCTGGCTTGGGGTCAGACCCGGCGCCTGGGGGACGATCTTATCCGGCGTACCAGGGAATTAACCGTTCAGGCGAATGAAGCCTTGCGTACCACCGGTAAAATCGCCGTGGATGATTCTTCTACTGCTCTTATAAACCTTGCCACCGTCGAAATTGAACGCACCAGTACCGATATGGCCCGGCGGGTTGCGGACTTTCTTTATGACCGGGATGACGACATCCGCTATGCGGCTGAGCTTGAACCTTCCGAGGCGGCCTACCGGCATTTTACGGAGACTATACAGGGAACCCTGGTTAAACCCGGCGAATGGGTACTGGCGCCAAACGGCAGGTCCTGGATGCCCAAAGAGAAGCCTGGGGAGACTAGTATTATCACTTCTTCCAATCAGGAAAACAACACCAGTTTTCGTTACCGGCCTCCCGATACCTTCGAGGCTGAAAGCCGTCCCCTGTACCTGGAAATGACGTATGTCGATCTCAATGGGAACGAGATCATCAAGGTAACAACCTCCCCTCAGATGGATCCTGTAAAGAAAAACGTGGCTGATCGGAAAAATACCTATGTAAAGGCGGAGACCTATTTTGCGGAACTTAAAAACCTTAAACCCGGGGAAATCTATGTCTCGGACGTGATAGGCGCTTATGTCCACTCCCGTCTTATCGGTATGTATACCCCGGAAAACGCCGAAGCACGGGGACTGGAATTCACCCCAAAAGAGGAGGCATACGCCGGTGAGGAGAACCCTTTGGGCCGGCGTTTCAAAGGGATCATCCGTTGGGCAACGCCGGTAGTACGAAACGGCAGGATCACGGGATATGTGACCCTGGCCCTGGACCACGATCACCTTATGGAGTTTACCGACCACACTACCCCCGTGGGGGAGCGGTATACGGAATTGCCCAGCGCTTATGAGGGGAATTACGCCTTTATCTGGGACTACAAGTGCCGGAGTATCTGCCACCCCCGGCATCACTCTATCGTAGGGTTTAACCCTGAAACCGGAGAGCCGGAAGTCCCCTGGCTGGAGGAGAGTATCTATCAGGCATGGCAGGCAAGCGGCCTGCCCTATACGGAGTTCATCAAGGACCAGCCCACCTTTGTAGAACAGTCCCGGAACAAGAAGCCCGCACCGGAATTGACTGCGGCAGGGCTTGTGGGTCTTGACGGGCGTTACCTCAACAACGCCCCCCAGTGTACCGGGTGGTTCGATCTTACCAGCGAAGGCGGGTCAGGGTCTTTCCTCATTCTGTGGAGCGGTCTGTGGAAACTGACCACTGCGGCTACCATCCCCTACTATACCGGCCATTACGGTCAGTCAAAACGGGGGTTCGGCTTTGTGGCTATAGGCACCGGGTTCGAGGACTTCCAGGGGCCTGCTCTGGAAACCAAAAAGGTGCTGGATATCCTCATGCTCACGGCGAATCAGGAGTTAGACCAGGCCACCAGAGAAGCGGAAAAATCAATAGCCGATAATCTCCTGAGCACCACATTCAAACTGGCGGGTTCCGTCAGCGCCATGATCCTCCTCGTGGTATTCATTGCCATCTGGATGGCTTCGGCTGTTACCGGGGATATCACGCAGATAATCGACGGCATTTACCGATTCCGTTCCGGAGAACGGCAGTTCCGGTTCCATACGAAAAGCCGGGACGAAATGGGAATGCTGGCGGATTCTTTCGATGAAATGGCGGACAGCCTGGAAAAAAGCATAAACGGCCCTCTCACCATTATCGACATGAACTACAACATCATCTATGCCAACGACGATAGTATAAAGGCGATAAAAAAAACCCTGAATGAGATACAGGGGAAACCTTATGGGGATTACAGCGTCTATCCTCATGACTCCGAATACGATCCTATTGCGGCGCTTAAGGAAGGCCGGGTCGCGGAGGTACTATATCTGGCCGGCACGGATACCTATGTCCGGGGTTCCGCCACCTACCTTACGGCAACGGACCCTAAAGACAGGACCAGCCGACGTATTGGCTACATTATCGTCACTACCGATGTATCGGAGCTTGCCAAGGCCATCATGGAAGCAAAAGAGGCGAACAAACATAAAGGCAGCTTCCTGGCCCGGATGAGCCACGAGATACGTACCCCCATGAACGCCATCATAGGCATGACCAGTATTGTGAAAAAACAGCTCGTGGAACCGAATGTTACGGCGGAAGAAATCCAGGTTAACCTTCAGCAAATTGAAACCTCCTCCCAGCATCTTCTGGGGTTGCTCAACGATATTCTGGATATATCCAAGATTGAAGCCGGTAAAATCGATCTTTCCGGGGAAGCGGTGGACTTGCTTAAACTGGCCAACACGGTGGTAACCATCATTAAACCTCGGTGTGATGAAAAAAACATCGCCTTTGAAACAAGCTTTACATTTTCCGAACCCGGCGTTTTCCATACCGATCCCCTCAGGCTCCGCCAGGTCCTCATCAACCTCTTGGGGAACGCCGTCAAATTTACCCCGGAATGTGGCAAGATTAAATTCATTATCGAAGAAAAGGACCACAGAAATCAGACCGGGCAAAAGGGAAAAGAAGCGCTGCTGAATTTCAGTATTCGGGATACGGGGATAGGTATTTCAAAAGAAGCCCTGCTCAATCTGTTCAAGCCCTTTGAACAGGCCAACAACCGGATAAGCCAAAAATACGGAGGGACCGGCCTGGGGCTCGCCATCAGCCGGAGTATAGTTCAGCTTTTTGGCGGGGACATTACGGTTGAGAGTGAGGAGGGCAAGGGAAGCGAATTCAGATTCAGTATCTGGTTGCCCGAAGCGGCTATGGATATAGAGGAAGAAGTTTCCCTGGAAGGCGCGGAAAATCGGCTTGTGGGCAGGCGGGCTCTCATGGTGGACGATGTGGCCATCAACCGTCTGATTGCCATCAGTCTTCTGGAATACACCGGCATAGCCATAGACGAAGCCGAAGACGGAGCGACGGCGGTAAAAGCCTTTATGGATACACCGGCGTATACTTACGACATTATTTATATGGACGTACAGATGCCCAACATGGACGGCTATGCCGCTACCGCCGCCATACGCGCCCTACCGGACCGTCCGGACGCCAAAACCGTCCCCATCGTAGCTCTTACCGCCAACGCCTTCAAGGAAGACATAAACCGGGCCATAGCAAGCGGCATGAACGCACATTTGGCGAAACCTCTGGAAATTGATAAACTTTTGGAGGTAACGTTCAGAGTGCTGGGAGAAAGACAAAATTAGAAGTTAGTAATCCTGTTCAGGATATGCCGGTTCTTCCGTCCTGTTCCATGCCATAGGTTTTTATCTTGTTGATGATAGTTTTTCTGCTTATTACTGAGCCTGTCCCAAAATTGTGTGCGCTAATGCACACAATTTTGGGACAGACCCTACTAATTCGGCAAACTCTTCCAAACCGATATGGCGATCCTCGGCACTTTCAAGTGAAACTTCGGGTGGGGGTTTCCGGCACGGGAAATTCACTGGCCCGAAACGTTTCTTCAACCGGATGATTTTCCGGCGGGGGGCGGAACAGACCGCACACAGTAACAGCGCCGCAAAACCGGCTAAACCGGAACACGCTTGAACATGGGGCCCAATAAACGATTTTGTTTCAGTATAATAGCCTCCTAACCAGGGATACAATTTCCCTAATTAACCTTATAGAGGCGTTAAAACGCGTTTTTTTTGTTTTTCAGGCGAAAAACAAAAAAAATAGCAGCCGATTAGACTAAAAAGCAGGGTATGAAAAATATGTGG
>JAITBO010000053.1 GCA_031283505.1 Treponema sp.
CCGCTTCTTTTCTTCCGCCGTTAAATGTACCTGATAGGTCTTCCTTCGCATTTTTCTTTCCCCTCCTCTGGGTAAGGGTATCTTATAGCACTACTTTTAACTTAATCAAGGTACTAGTCACAGGAACAACACGAACTTTTGAAGTTAAAGCTATAGTTTGTTCGTAAAGTTGCAGACCACTGGTCCAATAAGGTGAGTTACAACGTTTCCAACTCTTGTTCTACCTCGTCGAGCCGCTTGGTGAGAGAGGCGATAGTCCGTTCCAGGCGGCGCTTTTCCTTTTCCAGACGGGTACGCTGTTCCTCTTCGGTGAGGGGATCTGAGGGAAAAGCCTGATGCCCGCCGTGGGCCGCGACTTTAACAGCGTCCGGGCTTTTGCCATTGATAAGCGCCTGCTCCGCAGCCATACGTTCGCCGTCATTTTTGATGCCCGCCAGAAAACGCATATTGTCGGAACCTACCTGGGGATTAAGGTTGTATTGGTACATCTTGATAGCTGTGCTGGCGGCAAGGCGGGGTATGCAGAGTACCCGGTCAACGTAATCTTCAAAGCGGGCGCCTATGGCGGCGCAGAGTTCGTGGGCCCGCAGGAGGTGTTTACCCAGTTCTTTTACAAGGCTGCCGTTTTCCCGGAGGTACTGTTTGCGTATGGTTTCGGTCAATTCCGCCAGTTCCGGGGAATCGGTGAATACATTTTTGTAGATGTTCAGCCCTTCCGCTTTTTCCAGAAGGCCGTGAAGTATGGCCCAAAATTCCGCCGTATGAGATCGAGCCAAAAGTTTGCCGCCCTGGGAACAGGCGTGGAGGTGATGGGCGTATTCATGAATAGCCGTATATATAAGAAGGTTGTCATCGTTGAAGTTCCGGTTATGAATAATGATCTCGCGGGTTTCCGGTTTGTAGAGGCCGTTGACTTTCCCGCTCTTTTTCCCCGAAAAGATCACCTGAAAATCCATGGGCGCGTCTTCTATTGAAAGCAGGGCTTCTTTCACCTGATCCTGGTTCATGGGACCAGTCTATCCCAGTTCACCGATCTTTTCCATAGCCAGTGCCGCCGCCGCAACACAGGCGGTCTCGGTTCTGAGGGCCCGCTTTCCCAGGGAAAGGCGAAGGAAACCGGCGGCTTCCAGCAAATCCCGTTCCCGGTCCGACCAGCCCCGCTCCGAACCGGCGGCTATCACCATTGGCCGCCTTTCCGTAGCGATACCGGCGAAGGTTCCCTGGGGCCGCACATTGTCCGCCGCGATAAGCGCCGGTTCCGGAACAGTCTCCCAGGGCCGCTCCGCAAGCCACGAGCGGACATCCGCAAACACCCGCAGAACCGGGAGGCCGGTATCCCGGCCCTGGACAGCCCCCTCGATCAGGGCGGTCCGGGCGCCTCCGTCACTCAGGAGCCTGGTATCCCGGTAGCTTTTCTCCCCCAGATCCGTACCCAGAAGGTCTACCGCTTCAAGGCCCAAATTGGAGAGGTCCCGGAGAAGCCGTCTGAGTTGTATAGGCCGGGGGAACCCCACCACCATCCTCAGGGGAAGCCGGGGAGGCGGGTCTTCCCGCAGGTCCAGAGTATACTCCAGGGAGCCTTCGGCATCTATGGATTGGATACGGCCTGTCCCAAGGCGGCCACCCAGGATTCCCGCGTCAAATTCATCGCCGGCTTTTTTACGCAGTACCTTGAGGAGGTGTATGGTCCGTTCGTCCCTCTTTTTTAGAGGTGCGCCCGCTTCGTGAGGTTCAAAAAGGATGACATTCATCTATCAGGTCCGTTATTGCCGCCAGCCTCTGGTACTTCCGTACAGTCCGGCAACGCCGTTATCACGTTGCCGTCAGTTTACTTAAATTTTTCGGTATCTTCAACCGTAATCCCTCTGTGTACAGGATAAATGTCCCCTGTAGCGCCCCCGCCTAAAAACGCTTCTTTATAAATTATCGAACTCACGATATTTAAAGCTTCAGGGTTGAAATATCCCGGATCCCCCCTTCTCCCCAGGCTATCCAGCGGGTTTCCCAGGGTTCCAGAGATATGACGCCGCCTTTCGTCGCCGGGATCGTCCCATATCCGGCGGGAATGCTGAGTTTGGCCGGGGCAGGGCCCAGATTCTCCGCGCAAAGCGCCAAGCGGCCACTGCGGTCGGGACCCCTCAGAAGTGCGAAGACCGAACCTTCCGCGTCCAGCGCCCTTTGAGGAATATCGGGATCGAAGGCCTCCTCCGCCTGCCGGAAGGCCAGGAACCGGCTGAACCCTTCGTATACACAGAACCTGAAGGAACCGGGGGCGCCAAGCTCCTTCTCCACCCGGTCCAGGGGAGGCTTTTCCCGGTTAATCGCCCGGTTGTAGCCCAAAAGCTCCGGCCCCTCCTTCCAGGCGGTCGAACCTATCCAACTGTGGAAATAGATGGCCGGAAGCCCCGACAGGGAGAGGAGGACCGCCTGAGAAGCGAGAAAGGCCCGGGCGCGGAGGGCGGCGTCTCCCAAGGACGACGGAGCAACGACTTCGGCATAGGAACAGTTGAGTTCATAAGGGACGGGTCCCTGTGGGGTGGACTTGTAGGAAACCAGGGCGCCCCGGCGTTTGGCTTCCTCTATGGTTTCGGCAAAGGCTGACTCGTCCACCAGACCACCCCGGACCGGGGTCAGCCCTACCCCGTCGTGGCTCGCGAGGAAGTTGAGAAACCGCTGTCCCGTTTCCGGTCCCGGCAAGGTTTTCACCCAAGACCTTAGGGGGGCGGCGTCGGCGGAGATCATGGCGTGAAGCACCAGGGGCGGCAGGGCGAAGTTGTAAACCATGTGGGCTTCGTCCCCGCCGCCAAAATAGGAGATATTCTCCCGGTGGGGTACGTTGGTTTCGGTGAGGATGAGCATATCCAGCCCCAGGGCGTCTATGACCGCCCGGAAGAGTTTTACCATACCGTGAGTCTTGGGATGGTGGAGGCAGGGGGTTCCGTCTTCTTTCCAGAGGTAGGCAATGGCGTCCAAACGGACTATGCGCCCCCCTCTTTGGGCATATTCCAGAAATATTTTCATGAATTCCAGGAAGACTTTGGGATTGGAAAAATCGTAATCCACCTGGTCGGCGCTGAAGGTAGTCCAGACATGAACCTTCGAGCCGTCTTTCCGGGTAAAGGGGGTCAGGAGGGGATGAGTCCGGGGACGGACCACCGTCGAGGAATCGTAGTTTTCGGGCCTGGTGATATACCACTCCTCATAATCGCTTTCGCCGTCCAAAAAGCCTTTAAACCAGGAACTGCCGACGCTGCCGTGGTTGAGTACAAAATCGAAAACCAGTTTGAAACCCACCCCCAGTTTTTCTATATCCTCCCAGGTCCCAAAGCGGGAATCCACTTTCCGGTAATCGATCACCGAAAACCCGTCGTCCGACGAGTAAGGGTGGAACGGCAGGAGATGGAGACAGGTAAAGGCTCCCCGGTTCCACCTGCGCAGGAACCCTTCCAGCCGGGAAAGGCCGGTTTCGTGCGCCGTTCCCCCGTTTTCAGGAGGCGCAAGCATATCCCCGTAGGCGATAAGCAAGGCATCCTTGTGGGAGATTCCCACCGCCGTTCCGGGCCGCCGTTCCCCTCCTTCAAACCGGGCGAACTCTTCGGGAAAAACCCCTTTAAGGATACCGGCAAGGTCCGCGTAGATGCCTTCCGCCGCGTTTTCGCCGTAAATGAAACCCAACAGGGATTTAATCGTGTTTTCCATACTTTTATTGTAAGCCTGTTCCCCGATCCTGCAAAGCCCACGCTTAGGACAGTAATTTGAGGCTGTTTCAAAAACTGAAGTTTTGGAACAGCCTCCCTTGTTTTTTTATTTTTATGGGCTATAGATGAATGAAAGCTGAGTATGTTTCGATGTTAATGCTATGAGAGAAGCGGCGGCAGCCTTTGCCGCAGTCAGGGAGCGGGTGATGTGCGGCTGGTTAAGGACAGTTTTTTCTTCTCCGGGTTTCTTTAGTCTGGTTTTACCCCCCCTTCCGCTCACGAAATTTAAAACCTTTATATAGCACGGGGCCTATAACTTCTTCTTCCCTCCTTTTTCCTTTTTTCTCCTCGTTATATTTGTCTCCAAAGAACTTTTGCTTCTTTGCTTCGTTCTCTATACCCGCATGGCGGGAAAACTATACAAGGAGTTGTTTATGAAAAACTAGCCAGGTTAAATCCATAGTTTATTCGTGAGGTTTGTGGTTAAATTTTTTCAATTTTGGTTCCGGTGCGTAAGGTGAGTAAATATCCCGCAGGGATAAGAATTCCCGCGGATTTTTCCGCCTGTTTACTGTTATCATAGCGGGAAAAAAGGCTTACATGGGGAACGCGCAAGGGATTGAAGCGGTATAAAGTTTTGGCAGATAGCGTCTGCCAAAACTTTATTTAAGCGGAAAGCCCGGTTTCCGGCGCCAGAGCCGGAGGGTCTGAAAGCGCCGGAAATGCGCCCAAATTATCTACAAAAATGAGCTTGTTCCAAAACTAATTGTCTGTGCGCTAAACGCGCATGGTTTTGGAACAGCCTCTTCTTACAAAAAATTGTCTTGCAAAAAATTGTTTGCCTTTTTCAGAGGGTACGATATAATAAGGAAATATATTTTTTTGACGCGGGAGAGGGCTATGAAGAAAGACGCTTTAGTACAGGAATGGGTTGACGGGTACGGAGACTGGTTTTTGAAGGGAGGTGTTCTCGACAACGCCAAAATGACCAAAAACCTCTATCCCTACGATTCGATGTTTTCCCCGGTTAAGATTAACCGGCTGACGGTGAAAAACCGGCTGGTTATGGCGCCCATGGGGAACATCAGTATGTGCGATGAAACAGGCCGGCCCAGCGAAAAGATGCTCCAGTATTTTTACGAGCGGGCCAAAGGTGGCGTGGGGCTCATCACCACCGGGCTTGTGCCGGTAAGCCACGGGATAGACAATTCCATCACCGAGTTGGGACAGCTCTCCTATTTTCCGCGTATAGACCGGTCCCGGACCGTATACGCCGGATGGCGGGACCTTGCCCAGGGATGTCACAGTTTTGGGGCCCGGGTCTTTATCCAGCTTACGCCGGGGCTTGGGCGGGTAGGAAACCCCCAGTGTCTCCTCACTATGTTCAAGCTGCCTGTTTCCGCATCCTGGAATCCCAGCTTTTATATCCCCGCCATTCCCTGCGCGCCTCTTTCGGACCGGAAACTCAAGAAGATCGTCAAAAATATGGGGCAGGGGGCGGTGGACGGGAAAACCGCCGGTCTGGACGGCGTTTACCTCCATGGGCACGAAGGCTACCTTCTGGAACAGCTCACCAACCCTGCCTTTAACCGGCGGAAGCTGGGGCGCTACGCCGATTGGCAGGCTTTCGGCCTGGACTGCGTTCGGGAAATCCGTAAGCGTACCGGGCCTCATTACCCCATCATGTACCGCATCGATCTGTCCCTGGCCCTGAACGAAACCTACGGGGAGACCATGCTGAAAACCGGTTCCCTCAAAAAGTTCACCAAAGGCCGCGCCATCGAAGATACCCTGGACTACATGAAAAACCTGGTCGCATCCGGGGTGGACATTTTCGACGTAGACCTGGGATGCTACGACAACTGGTGGCTGCCTCATCCCCCTTCCAGTATGCCGCCCGGATGTTTCCTGGAGGTAAGCCGCAAGGTAAAGGAATACTTCAAGGCTCAGGGGATCAAGTCCAACGCGGGGGTGGAGGTTCCCATAGTGGGGGTCGGCAAGCTGGGCTACCCCGATCTGGCCGAGGCCGCCCTCAGAAACGGGCAGTGCGACATGGTGATGCTGGGCCGCCCGCTCCTGGCGGACCCCAACTGGTGCAACAAGGCCTATGCCGGAAAAATCGAAGACATACGGCCCTGTATAGGCTGCCAGGAAGGCTGCCTCAACGAATTTGTCGAAGGGGGGCACCCTCAATGCGCGGTGAATCCCCGGACCAGCTTTGAACACGTCTTCCCCGCAGTTCCGCAGCCGGCGGCCAAGTCCCGGAAGATCGCCGTAGTGGGCGGCGGTCCGGCGGGGGTGATCGCCGCGATAACCTCCGCGCAAAGAGGACACCAGGTGGAACTCATCAACCGGGACGCCGAAGCCGGCGGCAGGCTCATTCCGGGAAGTTTGGCGAAGATCAAATACGAGGCGGCCAACTACAGGCTGTACCTGGAGGGCATCCTCAAAAAAACCTCGGCGGAAGGAAACCTGACGATCAGGGCCAATACCACGGCCACGGTGGAAGACCTTAAACGTGAGGGTTATGACGTGATCCTCTTTGCCCAGGGGACAAAGGACGCGGAACTGCCCCTGCCGGGCATGGAAATGGTAAAGACGGTGCAGGCTGCGGAACTTCTCAAGAACCCCCATCTTTTGGGAGGGTCCAAAAAGATCGTTATTATAGGCGGCGGCGTAGTCGGTTGCGAAACCGCCTATTGGCTCAAGTTTGAAAAAAGCTGCGACGTGACGGTGATAGAAATGGACAAATACATCATGAACCACACCTGTACGGCCAACCGGGGACATCTTATCCACTACCTGCATAAGGCCGGCGTACCTCTTCTCAACTGTACCAGGGTGACGGGCTTTGTCCCCGGGGGCGTCAAGGCGGCCCGGAATATCTCCAAAACCGTGCCGGACCCCTACCTCACCTGGAATCCCATTTTGCCGGAAAACATCGAGAATCCGCTGGCTCCAAAAATGAAGATCGAAGAAAAGGAGGAAATTTTCCCTGCGGATCTGGTGATCCTGGCTGCGGGAGGTGTCAGCGACAACAGCCTCTATCTGGCGGCCCAAAAAGAGAGGGCCGCGCCGGAACTGTACAATATAGGGGACAGTTTCAACGCCGGAAAGGTGCTGGAAGCAGTCAGAGCGGCCTATAGGCTGGGTATCAGGATATAAGGAGCGCAGTATGGCGATAAAATTGACGGAAAGTCAAACTGCCCTCTTGAAGGGCGAAAAGGGAGAGGTCTTTGCCAAGGTGATGAAAACCCTGGTGATGTATGGCGAAGCTTTTGGGGCGGAAGAGATGGTTCCCATCACCGGCGCCCAGGGACATCTGGTGACCAGCTTCGGCCTTGGGGTAATGAAGCCGGTGTTCAGCCTCCTGGACGGGATCATCCGGGAAGGGGCTCTCTCGGGCCAGAAGTTCACCGTGGACCCCCGGCCCATAGACCCCAATGTCCCGGCAAATTTTCTGCAAAAGCTTTTCTTCAAGGTGATGTATTCAAAGCAGGAATACTACGAAGATCAACTGCGGAAGCTGGGGCTTGTGAATGACGACGGATTCACCTGTACCTGCTACATGAACGAGGTAGGAAACGTACCCGGAAAGGGGGATGTCCTCTCCTGGGCGGAGAGCAGCGCGGTGGTTTACGCCAACAGCGTACTCGGCGCCCGGTGCAACCGCAATTCGGGGATCCTGGAACTGTTCGGCAGCATAGCCGGATGCGTTCCCTGTTTCGGCCTCCTCACCGATGAGGGCCGCAAGGCGACATGGGTCGTGGAGATCAAAACCTCCAAAAAGCCGGAAGCCCAGCTTCTGGGAAGCGGCATAGGGATGAAGGTGATGGAGGATGTGCCCTGGATACGAGGTCTGGACGCATGGCTGGGCAAGACCCTGGACGATGCCGCAAAAGACTACCTCAAGGATATGGGGGCCGCCACCGCCAGTAACGGCGCCGTAGGTCTCTACCATGTGGAAAACCTTACTCCTGAGGCGCAGGAACACGGAAGCGCCCTGATCGTCCCCGGCGTGAAAACCTACATCATCGATGACGCGGAACTGGAACGGGTCAAGGCGGGTTATCCCTGCATCTGGAAAGATCCCGGCGCCGAACCTAAACTCTGTTTTGTTGGCTGCCCCCATCTTTCCCTGAACCAGCTTAAATCCTGGACCGCCGCTCTTCTGGAGGCCCTCAAAAACGCCAGCCGGACCAAGATCGCCATACCCACAGTCTTCACCGCCGCGCCGGCGGTAGTTGCGGAATTCCGGAAATCCCCGGATTTCGAGGCCCTGAAAAAGGCGGGAGTCGTGGTCAGCTCCATCTGCCCCCTCATGTATATGAACAACCCCCTCTGCGGCAAGATGCCGGTGATCACCAACTCCAACAAGCTGCGTACCTATACTTCATCCCGGTACTACACGGATGATGAAATCTTGAAAAAAATTGCGGGAGCCGTCAAATGAAACAATTCACCGGAAGAATCATAGTCCCTGTCCCGGCAAACGCCGCTCAGGACGGAAAGGGGTCGCTCCGGGCGGAAGCCCTGGTGTCCCGGCAGGGGTTCAACACCCTGGCCAGTTTTCAGAAAGCCCTGATGTTTGGGGACAAGAAGGCCGCCTGTTCGGATCAGAACAACGGCGATCTTTACGGCAAGCCCATGGCTGGCAAGGCCCTGTGCCTGCCCCAGACCATAGGCTCCACCACCGGCGGCATGGTACTTTTCTGCGCCGCTTCCCTGGAACAGCAACCCGCCTGCCTTCTTTTCTCCAAGCCCATAGACTCCCTGGCCGCCGCCGGCGCCATACTCGCCGGGGTCTGGACGGAACATCCCATGCCCACGATAGACAGCCTGGGCGACGAGTTTCTTGAGGCGGTGCGGACCGGTTCTTACGTGACTGTAGACAGCAACGGAACGGTGACGGTCGAGTGAAGGTTCCAACGTGATGTTGTGATAAAAATATGCGGTTACCTGGTATCCGGTAGGAATTCGGAAGAACGACTACCGGTTGTTCTTTATGTTTTGGACAGAACACTATGAAGATTTTTATATGCGCTGGCCCTGAAAACTGACCGCCTAAAGGCGGTGGTTTTAAACCTGGCACATGGAAAATAAAAAAACAAGGCCTTAACATGACTATCGCCCTAGGCAGTGGATTTTTAAGTTCTATATAAAAGCCGGTATTTTTATGGCAAAACCGCCGGAAACAGGCAGGCCGGATTAATACCGCGCAGCTTGCTGCGCGGAGACTCTTTTTGGGCTTCTCTTTGAATTAATAATCAGACTTTCCCCTTCGGGATTTCTTCATCAACTTCCGTTGTATAGCTTTCTTTTTCCGGTTAAGAATTGTGGAAGGTTTCTCGTAGTATTCGCGTTTTTTATATTCACGGATGATACCTTCTTTTTCTACCATCCGCTTAAACCGTCTGATAGCCTTGTCCAGGATCTCGTTCTCATCAACGATGATATGCGCCAAATAACTCACCTCCCTTCCCGCCGGTCAAGATAACCATTCCCTCTCCGGAATGGCATATAAAGCTTTCAAAGCATCCGGCTTTGAACGGCCTTACTCCTTTATTTGAATAGTTTACCCGGAATCGCCGTTTTGTCAAGGCAGTTATGTCGTTAACCAGCGATTACTTCACCCCTCTAATTAACAAGCGATTCGTTCACCCCCATGACGAAAATGCAAAATTTTACAGAGCTCAACTTGTTTATAAAATCCTCTCAGAACTCCA
>JAITBO010000077.1 GCA_031283505.1 Treponema sp.
GGGGTCACCGGGGCGGGGGGCAAGGTGCTGATATTCCGCAAGGGTAGTATCCTCCGGACCGTAGCCTCCAACGAGGCGGACGCGGCTTTTGAGGAAGAACTGGGGCGTCTTTGAACAGGCGCGGAATTCCCGGTAAGGCCGGAGGGGGCGTTGCGGGGGCAGTACCCGCAGAGGGTGTAGGGCGCATCAATGATGCGCCTGTAGGGGTAGGTGTCGCCCTGCCAACATAGACAAGAAGAGAAGGGGAAGTGGAGGAAGAAGCATTTCCCGAACTATATTATAAGAGATGGCCGATAGAGACAAAAAACAACCAGATGAAACAGGAACTGGAGAACTTTAACGGGAGGTTGGTGGACAATATCAAGCAGGATTTCTACGCGATGATGACGGTATCAAATATACTGGCCAGCAGCTTGAGGGAAGCGAACCGGAAGGCGGGGAAGGGAGGGGCTGAGGTACGAATACCGGGTTAATGTGAACCACGCGGTTGGGGTGCTAAAGGGCCGGCTTATCGGGATACATATAGCCGAAGATGCGTTTGCGCGGAAGTATTTATATGGGGAACTGGTATCGGAAATGAGAGGGCGGCTTGTTCCCATCCAGACGAACCGGGAAGCAGGAAGGAAAGGATAACTGAGAAAGCCGCATTTCCACTACAATCACAAAAGTATCTCTGCCCCTGTTGTCTTTACCCTGTCATCATACTTTATAGATCACCACTCTTTTGCGTATTTCCCGGTTTTGTAGTATTCTGAATGTATGCGTAGACTCCTCATCAAAAACGGCCTTGTGGTAACCCATGATTCCGAATCGGTTTGTGATATTTTGTGCGAAGGCGAAACTATCGCGGCTATCGGAAAGAACCTGGTTCCCGGATATGAGGCGGATTCCTCCACAAGGGGGATGTCTGGCGGCATTGAAGTTATCGACGCGGCAGGGAAAATCGTCATTCCCGGAGGCGTGGATGTGCATACCCACCTCAATCTGGATGTGGGTATCGCGGTAGCCAGCGATGATTTTTACACCGGTACGGTGGCTGCGGCGTTTGGAGGGACCACCACTATTGTGGATCATCCCGCCTTTGGTCCTGCCGGATGTTCCCTTGACCATCAGATAAAGAAGTACCATGGCTTTGCGGAAGGCAAGGCGGTCATCGATTACGGTTTCCACGGCGTTATTCAGCACGTAGACGACGACGTGCTGAGGATGATGGAAGTTCTGGCCCGTCAAGGGATCGCCAGTTACAAGGTTTACCTTACCTACGCCTTCAAGCTCTCCGATGCGGAGGTCTACCGGGTTCTGGAACGGGCCAAAGAACTGTGCGTGATGATCGCTGTGCATCCCGAAAATGACGGGGTGATCAACCTGCTGCGGGATCGCTTGACCGCCTGCGGGAAAACCGGTCCCGCCTACCATCCCCGATCCCGGCCTGCCGGATGTGAAGCTGAAGCCATTAACCGTATGATCCTCTTCGCGGAAATGGCCGACTGCGCCCCTCTTTACATCGTACATCTTTCCAACGCATTGGGGCTTGAATACATACGGAACGCCCGGCGGCGGGGGCAGACTAATCTCTACGCCGAAACCTGTCCCCAGTACCTGCTCCTTGACGACAGCCGTTATGAACTTCCGGGTTTGGAAGGGCTCAAATACCTCATGTGTCCGCCCCTGCGTAAGGTTTCGGACCGTGAAAGCCTCTGGCAGGGGCTTACAAAAGACATAGATACTGTCGCCACCGATCATTGCCCTTTCTTTTTTTCGACCCAGAAGATACTTGGCAAAGATGACTTTACCAAATGTCCCAGCGGCGCGCCGGGTATTGAGGAAAGGATACCTCTCATGTTCAGTGAAGGGGTTGCAAAGAAACGGATAAGCCTCCGCCGTTTTACGGAACTGTGCTGTACGAATCCGGCGAAACTTTTCGGGATGTACCCCAAAAAGGGCGCCATCAGGGTTGGTTCCGATGCGGACATCGTTGTCATAGACCCGGACAAAACGCTCACCCTCAGGAAAGATACGCTCCATGAAAACGTGGACTACACTGCTTATGAAGGAACGGAACTGTCGGGTTTCCCCGTATATACCGTTTCCCGGGGTGAAGTGATAGTCCAAGACGGGGTGTTTACCGGCATGGCTGGACGGGGACGGTTTATACGGAGATCTCCGCTTGCCCTTTAAAAACCAAACGCGGGGGATTATCTTATTCTTTGCACCTTTGTTGTCATTATCTCTTTATCGTATTTTACGGATCACCCTACATGGTTTTTATTAGGCCGAACTTCGAGTTTTGTTACCAATGTATCTAACAGCCAAGCGCAAGGGATTGAAGCGATATCCTTTTGCCCGTTTTGGGCTGTTGGGCAAAAGATACAAGCGTAAAGCCCGGTCCGGCGCTTGCGCCGGATGCGCCCAACATAAACTCGACATTCGGGCTATTATATCAGATTCGGGTAGGAGTTTTTTATTTTGTCGAACTCATATTATTATACCGTAATCGGCGAGAGACATCTTGCCGAATCGTGAAAACACAACAAACCGGTGCCTTGGGGATCAAGATTTGTTCTGATCCCGGAAGGGCGGCTATACTCACACGAATTCCCGCGTTGTGGTATTTATCGATCAAGCCTATATTGAGATCTTTTGGCGGAGGCGCGTCACGCCGAAGACGAGGCGATCAATGAAATTTTGGACAAAGCTGAAACTTTCGCCGGCTTGAACCACCGGGAAATAGCTGTCCTGCTTACCACGGAAAAACCTGAGCATATCAAGCGTATTTTTTCTATTTACGGTATGAAATTTGAAAACGGTGAGATCCGGCGTATCAACGTGAACATTACCGCTACCACTGTCGAAAAATACCGCAAGCTCAAAGATATTGGCATAGGCACTTACATCCTTTTCTGTGCCCAGGATCTGTCAGGCTACGGGGATGAACATGGAGGACTTCCCTCATCTGGCGGACGATGCGGTTTTTGAGCGTATTGTGGCCATCATACGCCTGGCAGTTCCCTTTATGGGAATGATCCTTTCTACCCGGGAGAATCATGAGATGCGGCGGAAACTCTTACAGCTTGGGATTTCCCAAATCAGTGTGGGGTCCGGCACCGGAGTAGGCGGTTACAGCCGGCGGTACCTCAGGGAGAAAGCGAATCCCCAGTTTTTGTACCGCCTGTTACCGGAACAGCCGTACCGGTGACCGCTTTATGGCCCTGGCAAGTCGGGACAAATCAAGAATGTTTGCCTTCCCAATGCCCTTATGGCGCTTTGTGAATATTCCACGGACTACGGGGACGAGGCGTTCAAAACAAAAACCGCTACAGCTATAAGCCGAGAACTGCCCGCAATCATGAATGAAAAGATACGCCGGCGTACCGAAGAAAACCTGAAGAAGATACGGCAGGGGCAACGGGACTTTTATGTGTAAGGTCCGCTAATCCCCGCTAGAACTGTTCATCCTACCGCGTGAAGGTACTCAATGACACGGAGTCCGTCATCAGCCCCAGAACATGGACGGCGGGCAGGGTCCCGGACGCAGGCAGCGGCGTCAGCTACCATGTTGGCAAAATAACCGGTCGGGCCTTCAAAGCCGTCCCTCGTTTTTTTAAGGGACATAAACTTTTCCGCATACGGGCTGGGACCGCTTTCCCACACTTCAAAGACGTTGTTCCCGATGCGAAGGCGTCCCCGTTCACAGGAAAATTCCATGCCGAACACCAGGTGATCCCGTCCCGCCCCCGCCTCAATGAGAAAGGGGATGTCCGCCGCCGATTTTTGTCTCCCTGATCTGCGGCCTGTTCTTTTTCCGTCTTTATACGCCGGACTTAGACAGCCCGACAGAAACACTGTCCCTTCCCGGGAGGAAAGAGGCGCGCCGAAACACGTTTTATGCCGAGGAAGGCATCCTGTCAGGAACATGATAGCGTCTACAAGGTGGGTCCCGTCATGCCAAAGCACATCCCTGATGCGCCGGGTCCGGCCCATGTAAAGCGCCGCCTTGACACTGAGCAGGGCGCCTAGTTCTTCCTTTTGCAGTACCTCCCGCGCTTCGGCATAATCCGCCGCATATCGCCGCTCATGATTCGTAATGATACGGATGCCGCCGCTTTTTTGCAGCGCCGCTATTTTCCGTGCGGAACGGAGGCTGCCGGCAAGGGGCTTCTCGCAGATCACGACGGAAACGCCGTACTCGGCGGCCAGGGCGCAGTAACGAAGGTGGCTGTCCGGAGGAGTGGCTATGCAGAGGAGGGACGGCTTGTGTTCGCGGAGCATCTCCGCGGCATCGGCGTAAACCGGGACCCGCCAGCGCCCGGCAAAGAGGCTGCGGCGGGCGTCGTCAATGTCCGCCCCCGCCGCAAGGATACAATCCGGGTTCGCCGTCACCGCACCGGCATGGGTGCAGGGTTTTTCCCGGAGGCCGTCGTCTTCCAGGAGGCTTGCGATACGTCCAAGGCCCACGACAGCGGTTTTGATCGGTTCCATAGTACATCTTCGGCAGGAAAAGGGCGCAAGGTTAGAGGGTCTGTCCCCGCTTCGCCAGCTTCTTGTCATGGCGGCTGTTGAGGATCGAGTACATCACCGGCGTTACGAACAGTGTCATGACAAAACTTACGGTAAGGCCGCCGACAAAAGTTTTGCCTATGGGCTGAATGGTGTCCGCTCCCGCGCCGGGGAAAAAGGCGATAGGAACCATACCAAGGATGGTAGTAAGGCTCGTCATCAGGATAGGACGCAGGCGGCTGCGGCCAGCTTCCAGGCACGCTTCCTTGACCAGCATACCCCGGGCCCGGAGAGTGTTGGTGTAGTCCACCAGCACTATGCCGTTATTGACCACAACCCCTACCAGGGCGACAATGCCTACGGCGGAAAACACCGACATGGCTTCGTTACCTATTTTGTAGATCCAGATGACGCCGATAAAAAGGAGCGGGATGGAAAAGAAGATGATGAGGGGGTCCACAAAAGATTCAAACTGGCTTGCCATCAGACCGAACACCAGAAATACTGCTACTCCTATGATAAAGATAAAACGCCGGTTATAGGTCTCCACCTCCACAGCTTCGCCCAGGTAACGGACATTGACATTTTCGCGGGGGACCAGGTAACGCTGCACCGTGGCCTCAAGGCGGCTCTGCATATCCGTGGCGGCTATGCCCTGGGGAAGATCGCCGGTAACGCGGACCAGACGCTCCTGGTTTTCCCGCCGTATAGAGGTGGGAGATCGGCTTTCGGTGATCTTTGCCACGTTGGACAGGGAAACCCGGCTGCCGTTCCTGCCCATCACGAAAATGGCGTCCAGATTTGGGACACCGCCCCGGCGGTCCGCATCCTGAAAACGGACGATGATGTTGATGAGCCGGTCTCCCTGGGAAATGGTAGTAGCAGTGGCGCCGTCCATGGCGGTCCTGATTTCCGAAGCAATGGCCGAAAGGGAGATTCCCAGGGCGGCGGCGCGGTCCCGGTCAACTTCGATTTGCAGTTGAGGCGCTCCCTCGTCAATGTTCACCGCCGGATTTTCGATTTCCGGCAGATAACGGATCATGATTTGCAGAATTTCGTTCGCGGTTTCCGTAAGGGCTTCCGTATCCCGCGAACTGACGGCGATTGCCACGGAAGACGTATTGCCCATGGAACGGCCGGCCCGAAAGGCGATCCTTGCCCCCGGAAACGCGGTAAGGTAAGGCGTCAGCTTTTGTATCACCGTCTCGGGAGTGTCTGTCTGCTCCGCCGGCGGGGGAAGTGTTATCTGCACCGATCCCTGATTGTTGCCGCTCCGCCGCGCCGTAAGGACGAGATTTTTGTAGTCTTTAACATTTTCCCTCACGATTTCCGCCAGGTCAAGAACCACCAGTTCCGTCGTTTCAATGTTGGTTCCCTGGGGCATGGAAACGTTGATGTTCACCACATCATCGGTACGGCTGCGGATAAAGAGGTTCATTCCTATGCCGTTAAACTGAAAGAGAGAAAAGGCCAGGATGCAGAGTACAAGAAGTATCACCAGCAGCCGGTGGTTCAGGCAGTAACCCAGGGCCTTCTTATAGCCGTTGTCCAGGGAGCGGAAGAAGACTTCCATTTTGTCGTCTATAAAGCGGAACAGCCGGTTTTTCAGGGGTTTTTGTTTCCGGGTATCCAGTTTAAAAATGGGACCGCAGAGAGCGGGTACCAGAGTAACCGCCACCGCCAGGGAACAGGTAAGGGAAATGACCACCGTAAAAATAAGATCGCTGAAAAGCTGCCCCATCATCTCAAGATCGTTTTTATAAATGATAAGGGGTACGAACACGCAAAGGGTGGTGGTAGTAGACGTGACGATGGCCCGGATCATCTCCTGGCTTCCCAGAATCGCGGCGATTTCCGGTTTGGCCCCCCGCTCCCGGTAGTTGTGGACATTCTCAAGGATCACGATGGAAGCGTCCACGGTCATTCCAAGCCCCAAAATAAGGCCGGTCATGGTGAGGAGGTTCAGCGTAAAGCCGAACACGGACATGAACATCAAAGTAAGGAGTATGGAAACCGGAATGGAAAGACCGATAATCAGAGTACCTTTCACATTCCGCAGGAAGACGAAAAGGATGATCATGGCCAGGATGGCTCCCTGAAGGGCGTTGGAATAAACCTGATTCAACGTGGCGCTGATAAGGGACGTATCGTCCGACAGCACCGCTACGGTAATTCCCCTGGGCAGGTCTTCGTTTATTTCCTCCAGGGCTTCCTTCACCCGGTTTGCTACCTGAACAGAATTACTGTCGCTTTCGCTCTGGACCTGTATGTAGACGCCGCTCTGTCCGTTCACCGAAACCCTGGCGGCGTTGTCGTTGAAAGCCAGGGACACTTCCGCTATGTCCTCAAGGCGTACCACCTGGGAACGGTTCAGCGTTCCCGCAAGGCCGGCCTGGGGAACATTGACGGTTTTGACCACGAGGCGCTTCACCTGGTCCAGGTCCACGAGTTCCTGCCTGGTAAGAAGCTGGTAGTCCCTGGCGCCCCGCGTCATGCTTCCCCCGGAGGTGAGGATATTCTGGCCCCGCAGGGCCGCTGTCACATCGTTCAGGGTAAGGTTGTGGGCCGCAAGCCGGTTTTGGGACACCGCCACCCGGACTATCTGGGTGGTCCCTCCGGTAACTTCCGCCGAGGCTACCCCCTCTATCCGTTCTATACCGGCCTGAATCTCGTCTTCGGCGAATATCCGCAGTTGATCCGGCGGGTAGTCGCCTCGGACCACAAGGCGCATGATGGGCATGGCGGACATATCAAAACGCCGCACCGTTGGGCTTCCGGCGTCATCGGGCAGAGAATTGGACAGACGGGCAACCAGGGTCTGGGCATCCGCCATGGCCTGATCCATGTCCGTACCATAGGCGAAATTCAGATTGATAAAACTCGATTCAAATGAAGAGTTGCTGGTCATTTCCGTAAGCCCCTTGGAAGCTGCCAGAGCCCGCTCCAGGGGCATGGTCACGTTCCGTTCCACATCCGCCGGACCCGCTCCGGGAAACGAAGTGTAGACCGAAAGGACGGGCCGGACCGTGGAAGGAAAGAGGTCCACCGCGATATTCGGAACCAGCGTCGCGGCAATGCCCAAAGCCAGGGCATAAAGCACCACAATGGTCACCGGACGCTGGACCGAATACTTCGTAATATTCACGGCTCGCCCCTCCTAATCCACCACGCGGACGGTATCGCCGTCGGAAAGGAAGTTCTGCCCCGCCGTCACCACCCGTTCCCCCGGCGTAAGGCCCTCCAGGACTTCCAGGGTGGTTTCGTCCTCCAGCCCAAGGGTGAGGAAACGCCGCTCCACGGTGTTGTCCTTCCTGATAACGAAGGCGATCCAGTTCCCATAAGTGTTGATCGCCGCAAGACGGGGGATGACCGGCACGTCCCGCCGGGAATCGGTTACAAGGCTCACCGTCCCGAACATTCCCACCTTGATCCGGGGATCCGTCCGGCCCGATGACCCCGGCCTAAACCGGAGGCGTATACGCAAGGTACGGCTTGCCGGGTCCAGGACCGGGCTCACCTCGTCCACCTCGGCGGCAAAATTCTCATTGGGCATGGCCTCAAATGACACCAGGGCCGGAAGCCCCGGCCTAACGCTGGTAGAAAACCGCTCAGGCACAAAGGTCTCCACCGCCAGGGCCGCCAGGTCCCCCACAACGTAGATCACCGTCTGGGTTGAAACGGTATCGCCGGGATTCACCGGCGTCTGGAGAATAATCCCGGTTATAGTGGAGACCACCGGGCTTTGGGAGTAGACCTCACCGGGCCGGGAGGGGTCCACCATGCCTGCCACTTGTCCCCGGCTCACACGGTCCCCCACCCGGAAGCGCAACTCCGTGAGTTTCCCCGCTACCGTAGGGTATATAGCCACCTGGGACCGGGCCAAAACATCCCCGTTGATCACCACCCTGTTCTCCACAGTCCCCAGGACCACTTCGGCAACCCTGACCGCCGTGGCCTGCCTCTGACCCGGACGCTGCCCCGGATTTGCGCCGCCGGGGACGCCGCCCCCCCCGGCCACCGTCATCACCTCCGCCGCCCGTTCCCGCTGCCGCAGAACCGTCCGGACGGCAAGTCCCGCAAAAAGCAAAATCAGGACAACAATGATCAGGGTTACCACTTTTGGCGCTTTTCCGCCCCGATTCCCAGGGTATTCCCCGGAATATTCCCTTGATTGTTTCACGGTATGCTCCTCATTAACATCTTCCAATCAATATTAAGGGCAGCCGCCAGATCCAGAATCATGGTTTGATAAGCCAGCTCTCCTTCCAGAACCTGCTGCCGCGCCTCAGCCATGTCGTTCCGGGCTTCCTGGAGGGTCAGGTATTCCACCGTCCCGTTCCTAAAACCCCCGGCGGTCAGTTCATAGGCCCGTTCGGCGATCTCCACCCGGAGCCGGGCAATTTCTATGCCGTCCCAGGACGCCTTAAGGTTCTCCGCCAGGGAACGTATCTCCTGCATGGCCCGGCTTTCGGCGTCCTTCAAGTCCAGACGGGCCTTTTCCACCCCCGCTCCGGCCACGCCAAGGGCCTGATGCCCTCTGGTACCGGGAATCCAGGACTCGATAGGGATACCCAAAGTAAGACTTCCGCTCAGGGTGTCGGTAAAACCGCCGGTAAGACCGCTCGTTCCGGGCCCCGTGCCGTTCCACTGGGCGGAAAGGGACAAAGTAGGAGCGCGGGAGTTCATGACGGCCTGACGCCGGGCCAGTTCCAGCCGCTCAATGTTCTGCCTTTGGCTTACAATATCGGGCCGGTTCCCCAGGTGATCCCGAATAAGCTGCTCAGAATCCACTTCGACCCGCGCTATTTCGATCTTCCCTTCAAGGACGATTCCGGCAAGGGCGGCCATCCCCCGGTCCAGCCCCAAAAGCGCGAGGAATTCCCCCAATTTAACGTTGTAGGCGGCTTCGGCCCGGCTCACATTCATCCGGGCGGTCTCCGCGCCGAGCCTGCTTTGGAGGACCACAAGCTGACCGATGAGGCCGTTGGCAAAAGCCGTTTGATTCCTTTCAAACTGCTGTTCCGCCAGGGCCCTGATTTCTTCAAGATGGGCAAGATTCTGCTTTTCCGCCAGGAGGCCGAAAAAAGTCTTGCTCACCTGAATCTCAAGCTGTCGCCGGGCGTTTTCGTAGTTCAGAAGCTGGGCCCGGTATGTAAGGTCTATAATCTTCATCGTCCGGGGTAGGGAAGGGTTGAGCCTGAGAGACAAGCCCGCGGAAGCGGTGTACCCGAACCCGCCGGCGGCGAAAGGCGTACCGGTCACGAGAGGCGTCCGGTAACTTACCCCCCCGCTCAGGCTGATGTCGGGGAAAACCTCGGCCCACAAGTTGTTTGCAGCGATACCGGCGGTGTTCAAATCAATAAAACTCTTTTGCAGATTCAAACTTTGATCCAACGCCAGTTCTACCGCCCGTTCAGGGGACAGGAACAGCGTTTCCGGCTTCCCCTCCTGCTCCCGTCCTTCCTGAGCCGCCGTTCCCCGGAACGCATACACAAGAATCATAACAAAAAGACCCCAGGGGGGAACGCGCCTCATATTTTCCTCATTACATGGGCTAAACACCCGCAGGCTTATACGTTTAGAAACATCCTGCCAATATCAACAAGACAGAAGGGGGAGCGCGCAGGTTCCGAAAACTAAGGGTATGACGCATCATGTGCAACCTTTTTTGACGCTGCTCCCTCTCGCTCCAACCCCGCTTTGCGGGTTTTCCGCTGCCCCCACTCGTTTCTTGCAGGATATAGTATCCTTAACGTGTTAGCAGTGCTTATCCTGCTATACATAGCATATCCAATAACATACCTAAATAAAAGGGACGAATTGTTTTTTTGGTTACACGGAAAATATGCATCCTTTTCGTTCTTTTCGTTTGAAATTTCTTCTTTTGCCCGTACCGGAGACCCTTTGGCCTATTCCTGCCGGTTATAACCGGACACCTATGCCAAAAATAAACTGAAAATCCATAACAACAGCGTTGCTGCGGTATAAAATATCGTTCCCCGTGCCGGTCCCGGAAATCATGAGCTTGTTTTTCCTGATAATAAAGTCCGTCCCGGCCCAGACTGAAATTCCAAACACCGAAATTTTCGGCAGGGGATAATCGCCCCGAACCGATATGCCTAAGGCGAGTTTCCGTTCATCTTCGCCGCCCGACGGCGTATGATCCGTCAGATCGGCAAGCCCGGCATTGTTTCCGTCCCGGTTGTGGGAAACAAAGGGATTCATCCTTCCGTGCATCACGCCGAAGAGACTTGCGGATACAAGGGCGGAACCGGGGAACCGGTAACGTGAATCAAGCTGAAGGACAAGAGCATCACCGCCGTAGGGATACCCGATGTAATCAAAAACCAGGTTGTCTTTGGAGCCGTTCACCTGCACGGGGCTGGCGGCCAGGAAGTCTACCATGTCCCGGCGGTAGAGGAGAGGCGACGTATAGGCCCCCTCCAGGGACAGGGTGAGAAAGCCGGGACCGGCAAAACGGGTATACGCCGCGCCGCTCAGTATGCCCCAGGAACCGGGTTCGCCGCCAGCTTCCCAGAACGCCCTGAACTGGTCTATGACGGCTTCGGTGTAAAGCCGCCAGCCTGCGGCGGGCGCATATTCCAGTTCCAGTTGGGCAATGGCGTTGAAATGCGAACGGTCGTACCAGTTGTGGTAGACAAAGGCGGGATTGCCATTGACGGGAGAAAAACCGCCGGGATCAACCATGAGGTTTTCCGAAACGGCGAAGACCATGGAAGGGAATACACGGAATTCGAGTCGGTGGGCCATAAGGAACTTGAAACCCTTCGTCCCGTCGAATTCGGGCAGGGAATAAAATGCGTTGAGCCACTGGTACTTAAAATTTCCTGTAAACGCCGAAAATTGGAAGTATTCATGGTAATCCCGGCGATCATCGAAAATAAAGCTTCCCGTGCGGCCCCGGCCCCATTTAACGCGGTCCCGGGCTATACTGAGGTTCCAGTGTTCCCCTCCAACCGTCAGGTTGGCCCGTTTAGGCCAGTCAAAATCAAATTCGTCAAAACTTGTCGTTACATTGGTGATGAATGGGCCGGCGTAAGCCCAGGACCTGTAGGGGAACGCATAGCTTCCCGCGCCGGGCGGTATGACTGCCCCGACGCCGGCGGTTAAGTCCGCGGCATCCCGCCGGAGGTCCCGCCGGTTAAAACGGTTCCTGCCGTACTGTAAATCGCTGGTCACGTAAAACCAGGAGGCTATGCCCAGTTCAAGGGTGAGCTTGAGGAGCGGCTTTCTTTGTTCGTACCCGTATCTCCAGTCTTCTTCGAGAACAAAATCATCGCTGTTGGTATGCGCGTAGGCTTCCAGGGCCGCGTCCAACCGCAGGTCGAGCCGGGCCAAATCGTCTATATTGAATTTGAAAGGAGCGGATAATTCCGCCGCGATACGGTCATAAAGGCCCTGAGCGCGGGAATCGAGGGCGGTTTCGTCTATTCTTCGCAGCATAACCCCGGCTTCGGCGCAGGTCCAGGGGCGGGCGGCGGAAGGGGCCGCAAGACCGCAGAGCGCATACAAGGCATCCATTTCGTCATAAACCGATGAAGAAAGGGGAAGGACTTGCTGGGTCTGGGAAAAGAGCGTTCCGGGCAAAAAAAAGATGAGGGAAAGAACGAGAGCGCGGTGTGACCGGCGGTCATACCGTTTGAAAAAAAAGCCGCGTCTTACCGTTTCTTGCTTCGTCCCGGCGTTCAACACAAACCTCTTAACCTAGTATATGCGGTATTTCTGCTTCTGGTACAGCGGTTCCCCGCGCTGAGTGTTGATTTGACCAATGGAAAACTCTTTAAATTATCGGAACAGGCGATAACGTATATCA
Organism: Treponema sp.; assembly: GCA_031283505.1. The sequence continues at coordinate 12,332 of JAITBO010000077.1, forward strand.
GGGATTTGCGGAAAGATATAACCATCTATGTCCTTGCCAAGCTTGTATCTCCCTGATCTATATAGATTAT
>JAITBO010000100.1 GCA_031283505.1 Treponema sp.
TCCCCCACCCCGAATCGGCAAGGTCAATCGTCCCCCGTTTGACGGTATCGCCGGGAATAACCCGCCGCCAATTGGGGAACATGATTCCCGTTACCGGCTCTCCCAGGCTGACGGTATCCCTGGTAATCACCGGCTTGTAATCGCCGCTCCTGATTTTCCTTTGGGTAAACGCCGCATGGAGCCGCTTGCCGTCTGAAGCGGCAAGCCAGCTTCCCTCCCGGATTTGTTCCACATGGAGAACCGAAAGAGCCCGGTCTCCGCCGTTTTTGGCACAGGCTTTCACGACAAAAACCATCCGTTCAAAGTCTTCGGGATGTTCCTGGCGGCGGACCTGAAAGGTAACCGGTTCTTTTTTGATGAAGACCAGCGCCGCCGCTTCCGGCGGTGATTTCCGCTGGGGCCCGCTTTCCACCTTCGGCGCGGTCTTCTTGGCCGGGGGTTTCCGTTTCGGTGTTCCTACCGGTACGGCGGGTTTCGGCGTTTCACCGGAAAAGAGCCTTTTCCAGTCGGCAATCGCTGCCGGAATCGCGTAGCGCATCTTATCCCCCACCCTTGGGGGAGCGGCGGATGAATTGATAGCCATGTTATTTCTCCTTGAAAATAAATTGATGGAGGGGGCGTACAAAACGCCCCCTGACAGAATCGTTAGGATTTTGTATTGTCCATTAGGCGGCGTTGCGGGCCTTTTCCCGTTTTGCAAGCTCATCGGCGAGGAAATCCCTGAACCCCTGCAATTCCCGCAGCCCCGCTTCCCCCGCCTTGACCGATCCGACAATCTGCCGGGCGTCGGCCTTCTCATCTTCTGAAAAGTATAACTGCCCGTCAGGGGCGGCGGTGTTGAGAATAGCTCCGATTTCCTTCATTACCCCTTCGCCCCGTGTTTTTAGGCCGGACGGTTTTGCGTTTGGCGGTGTTTGAGTCCCTTCACGCGTAACGGCGGGAACCGCATCCCGTTGTAGTTGCGGCAGTTCCGGTTTTGTGTATGCCCCTTCGGTTCCCCCGGCGTTTGCCGGAGGATATAAAGACGGCGCTCCGGCGCTGCCGCCTGAAAGCCAATCCCAGAGGATGACGCCGAAATCCTCGCCGGGCTTATCGATAACCTCGTCCTGGAACTTGCCGGTACGGTCTTTGGTGACCACCGCCTGGTGTGTTTGGGTAAGTTCCATGAGCAAATCAAACTCATATTCGATACCCTTCCCCTGTTCCGGCGCAAGGCCGATTTTCTGCGGGGCGGATTTCCCGTTTTTCCCTTCACCGATGACCCATTCGGTCTTACTCCGCATGGTGGCGATAATGTGTCCGGGGAAGTTCAGGATTGCCTCGACCAGCCGTTTTTGTTTCGGGCCCGCCTTACCCCAGGACAAGAGGCTGTTTTTGCTCACGCTTGCCTGGGTAATGCGGTCCACCTCCTCGGTCAATTCCCGCCAGGCATGGGACAGGGAATCAATCACCAGCACCTGGTAGCCGGCCCGGCACGCTTCGTTCATGGCGGCGATATACCCCTCGATGTTTTTGTTTTCGAGGTTATCAACCACAAAGGAAAACCGTCCGGCGTACTTGGACGCGCTCCGGGCCTCACTGTCAATGACGGCATAACGGCAGCCTGTTTTATCCGCGATGCCCTTTGCCATCCGCAGGGCGGTCATGGTTTTTCCGCTTCCGGAGGGTCCGTAGATAGCACACCGCAGCCAGAGCCGGGTGCGTTCCGCTTCAACAAATGCCATATAGCGCTCCTTCGCCTTGCTCTTTGGCAAGGACATTGGGTAAACTTGGTAAGCCGCATTTCCATTTCACGGCAAAAAACCCTTTGGATGGTTAACGGGCCGTCATCATCACCGGATATATATGGGGAAATACCCGGTTCAGGGAGAAAATCTATATATTCATGGGTGATAATGATGATACCGCGTTACGCCGCACGGTTCCCGGCGGCTTGTGTTTCCAGCCCGGCTTTGACCTGCTGTTTGTAAAAGCTACAGAACTCACGGCACAGGCAATATGACTGGCACTTGACTGATTCGCCGCAGCGGTATTCGACATAATGCCCGTCCCCCTTTTCAGCGGCCAGCCGGTCCGCCGCATCCCGGCCGTCAAAGAGCCGTACCGCCCGTTTGAGTCCTTTTTTCATCACGGCGAAACTTGCCGGTCTTTCCCACCGCTGCTCACTTTGGCAGGGGGGAATGCCGTCATCGGAGAGTTTTTGGTACGCTTCATATTCACGCACCTTCTCCCGGATAAACTGCCCGGTTTGAAACAATTTTTCCGGAGTTACGTTAAACTCGTAAACATAGGTAGGCTTTGCCGGATAGCGGCAGTCCCGCCGCGATTCGGTTTTGCTGTGGTCTTTCAGGAGGGCGATAAACCGGCAGCGGCTGACCGGAAAATTATTCCGGCTTAACAGCCATGCGTAAATCATGCCCTGCAAATACCATTCGGAAAAATCATTGAACTTGACCTTGTTCACCGATGCGGTTTTGTAGTCCGCAATGGTCCCGGTTGCCATGTCGTAGTTGTCGATACGCCCGGTAACCGTGATACCGTCTGCCTTATAGGAAATCTCCTGCTCGGTAAAATCATTCTCCCCCTCGTGTTCAAGGAGGGAGTGGACGGCGCTGCCCCAGATAGCCCAGATGCGGTCGGATACATCATCCTCAAGTTCGTCCCAATGGCGGTCGGTGAGGATGATTTGTTTGGTTCCCTGAATCAGGGTAGTTGCGGACAGACACTTTTCCGCGTTGTGCCGTTCCGTGCTGACGGCTTTTACCAGCCCAGCCGGAAGATTGAGATGGTTTGTAATTTTCATTTAAACCTCCAAATTGAGTTATGAATTGGCCGGTGGTTTTCAGCAGTGCAAATCCGCTTCGATTGCATACCAGCCGTTTTCATCTACCACGCGGTAATCGTTGTACCGGACGTTGAACACCGGGGATTCCGTACAGAACACTTCCTGAAACAGGAGGCCCGCTTTGTGATAGTAATGCCCGGCCATACCGTAGTCCTGTCTATCCAGTTCCGCTTCCGCCTTGGCGGTAAAACGCTTTGCGTCCTCGATATGACGGAACGGGGGCAGCTTGTCCCGGACCTCCTCAAGGGGTCTGTTCCATTCCGTTTCCCCATCGGCAGCGATACCGCCATAATCGAAATAGGAATGCTCTCCGCATTCATTGTCGCAGAAATCCTCCGCGATGGTTTTGGCTTCCTCAAGGCTGTCCGCCTGAACAAGCAAGATTGGGTGAAAGTGCATAGGCCCCTCCTTACGCGCTGGGTTTGTATTCCAATAGGGTGATGTCATTCTGCCCGATATGGAGCAGGCTGGAATTGTTCCAGAGTTTAGCCGCTTCCGCTTCGGATACTTCAAACTCCTCCACAATATCACGGTGATTGTTGACCCATTTCCGCAGTTTCGCTACTTCGATGTTGAACCGCATCATCAGTTCCCGGTTGATTTTCATATGGGCGTTGTGGTTCTTGTACTGCCTCACCGTAAAGGCAAGCCGGCTGTCATCGGTGTAGAAGCACTGTTCTTCTCCAAACGCCTCGTAATCGTGATAACGGTGTTCGCTGATGTGGAAACCGAGACTCCGGCAAATAACAATAAAATCGTCCACTGTCGAGGAATCGTACCGATAGCTCTTGTAACACCGTGTAACCAACCGGTAATCCAGCAGGTATTTTTCCGGCTTCCCCTGTTCTTTGGTGTAGCGCCAATTATCCTTTGTCCAGTGGACGTTGGATTTGTACGCCTTAATGTAATCCTGGCTGGTGAGGGCGTCAAATACCGAAAGAATCTGCTCATCGGTGTATTCATTGAAATGCTTGATGACCCACACGATAATGGAGTAGATGTTGTCCTCGTTAAAGTCCAGCGTTTGAAACTCTTCCATCTCGTATAGCAGTCTTTCGCGGGTTTTTCTGACAAGGCGGGAATTGATAACAGATAGTTTGTCAAAGGCGATGCGCCAATAGCGGTTCTTGAGCGTTTTGATGTTCTCCCTAATAATTTCAAGAACCGATGGACGGTCCATGTTCAGGGCTTCCAGTACCCGGCCCGGCATTTTCCCAAACGCTTTAAACGCTTCCAGCAGAACCTTCATGTCATAGTCGTAGTTTTCCACCAGGTCGGCAATTGTCCCTTGTTTCAGTTTTACCTCCTTTTGTTCCTCAAGTTTCGGGTCGTCTTTCCTGAAACCGCCGATATGTTCATCTATCCAGCGGTCAAAAGAATCCGGCTCGTTTGCCTCGCCGTACTCAATATGGGAACCTAAACTTTTTCCCTGATAACAATCCCCGACTTTCACTGTTTTGTGATTCAGGCGGATAAGGTTTACCCTCGCCCTGGCTGTCCGGTCAGCATGGAAGAAATCAAACTCTCCAAGGGTTTTTATCTCGTACAGTTTTAACGCGGAACAGTTCCAGAGGGTTATTTCCCATCGTACCGGCAGCACCAGGTACATCACGCCGAAGTTGGCCTCGTTGAGCAGTTTTTCTGTCCATGGCTTGAAAACCGAATACGGCGGGTTACTGAAAATGACGCTGTAGGTTTTGTCAATGAGTGATGTTTTGAAAAAGTCCCGTCCGATGATAAATACGTCCCGATTGATAAGGTCATCGGCTTGTGTTTTCGCCTTTTCAATCGCGTAACGCTTTCCAATGATAATATCACCCGTAACGCCCTTAATCGCGTCATACACCCTGCCGTCTCCGGCTCCCACGTCAAGGAATGTTTTCGCCTGCCATAAATACTTGCCTTTATGGGTTTTCGAGTCACTATTCCACGAATAGTCAAAGAGCTTTTCCCGATGCCCGCGGCGGGTATCATTGGCGATACCTCCCTTTTCAAACAAATGATGCAAGTCCCTGTTCATGGCGGAGAGGATTTCTTCAGTAGTAGGATACCACTCGAAATCCTCATCGTTTTGGGTCAATGTTCGGATTTTTTGTGTTGTAGTCATGGCCCATCCTCCTCCATCCCAAAATTATCAAACAGCCCCAGGTAGTCAAAATCCTCAAGTTCGCTGACCAGCCCGTCAAAATCCTCCGAAGGGCCAAGCATATCGGCAATCATGCGGACGGCCATCATGTCGATTCCCCGGTCATCGGCAAGGCTGGCAAGATAGTCGTCACGGTCCTTGTAGCCCCTGGTTGTGTACCTTGCGTCATCGTTTTCTTTTATTTCCATTGTCGTCCTCCTTATACGGTTGTCTGATGTTCAGGATTTCTTTTTCAGGGTGTATGGGAAACTCCCAATCGACATCCCCTTCCTGCCGGCAGGTATGGATACCCCTGCCAAGTGCAAGTCCGCAGTCATACAAAACCTTCTCTTTCGCTTCCTTTTCCGTCTCTGCCCTGACGATAAACTTCCCGGTGAAGCTGAACCTTGTTGTAACTGAATAGGTTTTCATCATCTCTCTGTCCGGTGTTTCAAAATGGCGATATTGGCGATTCCCATACCCTCCGCAAAGGCGGCAAGCAATGTTTCCGCTTCCGGGTATTCATCCGGTTCGATCTCAATTTTTGCACCGGTTATTTCCATCGCGTTGCGCAAGCCGCCGGCCTGGTTTTCAAAGGTATTAACCGTAGGACCCGCAAATTCGCCGTAGACATTTACTCCGCTTGTAAGCCATTCCGTTCCTACGTCTCTGTATACGACAAAACGGCACGTATCGGCGGTGAACAACGCCGCGAGCATAGCGGCGTTTTCTATCCGACAGGCAGGTTCGGCCATGTTGTCTTTGTAAAGATAGTCAACGTCAATGAGCCGATAGTCCGTAATTACGCGGGGAGCCCAAATAGTCTCCCCATGGGTACCCGGCAAGATTTTTTTCACATCAACGGTGATTTTCATACATCCTCCTTATTTCTCCGCATAGCTTGTTCATATCCGTAACAGAAAGCGGCAAACGATACGGCATCTATCGGCCCCATGCCGGAAGCGTCAATAAGCCGTACTGACTCATCGGGGGCTTCGGCATCGTCGAAATCAGCCCAGGTCTCGTACAAGCTTTGGTAGTTGATTTGTATAGCGGTTTTCACCGCCTCTTGCTTTTCCCGGATAACGGCCCTGAGCCGTTGGATTTTTTTTTGACACGCACAAAGGCGCTCATCGTCAGTCATTGTTTTCCTCCCGCAAAATAAAGCCGCCTGTACGGACGGCTTCTCATACTGTTTCCGGCTTAGCCAGTAAGCCCCAATTCCTCAAGGTCCCTTTCGGTCATGTCCCAACAGTTGTCGTCAAGCCGGACGGTATTACCCTGCCATTTCGCAACCGCCCTCCCGCGAAACATCATCCCCGGTTCGGCATACTCAAGGGTAAACACAAGTTCTTTGTGAAGTTCCGCCAGTTTTTTGATAACGGGAACCGGAGGAGTCCAGGCGGTACAGAAATCAATAGCGGAATCGCCGATACACACATCATAGCCAATCCATTTGGTTCCCCACTGCTCAATACGCCGGTCCAGCCAGTCGGGCGTGTCGCCAACCGGAGCAATTTTTTCAAAGTCAAAAACATTTTTACCTCGTTCATCTTTTCTGACGTATTTTGAGAGAATCACCGGCAAGGTCGTTTCCGACATGACCAGCCTGTTCATGCAGTGATTAGGCATACTACCTCCTACGGGATAAAAATAAAGCCGCCCCGAAGGACGGCCCGTTAAAAGCGAAAATGAAATGAAATAAAAGGCCGCTTCAAACAGAATGGACCAGAAAAATGGTCAGCAGATTCTTATCCCTCTGACCGGCAGGAGTCCGTATCGGGGACTAACCGGAACGGAATACCGCCTGCGGGGTAGTTCTTGATTCTCTATAACCGTATTGCCGAAAGACAGGGTAAAAGCGGCGTGTATGGCTTCATCAAAACTGTTGAGGACGGTTTCCCGCGCTTCCTGTTTCAGATCCATGACGGCTTTACGCCTGGTCTCGTACCAGTCTTCATACACCGCCCTGCCGTTGGCATAGACCGTACCGTGATACTTTTTCCGCATCGTTGATAACTCCTTTCAGATTTATGTCCTGGCCCTACGCCGCAAG
>JAITBO010000149.1 GCA_031283505.1 Treponema sp.
ACCACGTCGTCCCGGTAACGCAGTCCCGCCGCCGTCCATCCCGTCTTCGTCCTCCCCTCCTTCCGCCTTTCCAGGATAAGACTCGTCCCCGGAAACATGAACTCTGTCATACGTCCAGGATTCGGACAGTGACAGCGCAGTTCCTCTTTCCCATCTCCGGCAATGATGAGAAACCGGTTGGGCCGGCTTATCAGGACCGCTTCTCGGTCAGGATTAAACATTTTTACTGTCTGCATAGAAATTTAACACACTCCGTCATGACTTTATTCCGGGGTTCCCGAAAAATCTCCTCAGTTTATTTTTTAAGCATACCCAAATATAATACATCATTATCAGGATAAAAAAAAGCAAGAAAACCGGGAGCGTCCTTTTTTCCTGCCCCGCAGCCCACCGTGCCTGCCGGCTTTCTCCTGACCCGGAGGGAAAATTCAGCGGTTAAACGGAAATTAAAGGCTTGTCGTACATAAATAGTATTTTTAGAGGACAGTTGACTAACAGGCATTTTTTTCTATTATACTGAAACTATATTGTTGATTGAAAAGAGGAGGAATTTATGGGGTATGAAAACATCCAAAGACTCATCGGCATAGGCGGGTATCTGGTTGTGATGATCATCATCGGTCTTTGGTATGCCATGCGCAGCAACACCGATCCAGAAGAATATTTCCTGGCAAAGCGGGGGTTCGGGCCCTGGCTGGCGGCCCTTTCCGCCGAGGCGTCGGATATGTCGGGCTGGCTCCTTATGGGCCTGCCGGGAGTAGCCTATTTTACCGGCTATGGTGAGGCATTCTGGACCGCACTGGGCCTTTTCATCGGCACCTGGATAAACTGGGCATTGGTGGCAAAACGGCTCCGTTCCTATTCTCAAATTGCGGACAACGCCATTACGCTCCCCGAATTTTTCAGCAAACGCTACCACGACAGAAAGCGGGTGCTTCTGGCCATTGCCGCCCTTATCAGCCTGCTGTTCTTCTCGATTTATGTGGGCGCCCAATTCCTCACCTTCGGGAAACTCTTCAGTTATATTTTTAACGCCAACATGGTCGCCATGGTTGTTCTGGGAGCGGCCATAGTTATGATTTATACCCTCCTGGGAGGCTTCATGGCTGTAGGCATGACGGACCTCATTCAGGGCATCCTAATGGTAAGCGCACTGATACTGGTGTTGCTCTTTGCGTTCTTCCATGCCGGCGGTGTCAGCGACGTTGCGGCCAACCTTGTGAACTTTCCCCGGTTTACCGATTTCTTCGGCATAGCGACTCCCGATGTTTCCAACGGGGTGCAGCGGACATTAAACGGCGTTCCCCTGTTCGGTCCCGGCGCGGATTACGGCTTCCTCACCATCGTGTCCACTATGGCCTGGGGGCTCGGTTACTTCGGTATGCCCCAGGTGCTGATTCGGTTCATGGCGATCAAGAAAACCTCCATGATACGTCCCTCCCGGAACATCGCGGTCATCTGGTGCCTCCTGGCCCAGACAGCGGCGGTGCTTATCGGTATCATAGGCCGCGCCGTTCTTTCGGGTCAAGGCGATCAACTGCTCTCGGCGTCAAGCGCAGAAAATGTGTTCATCATCCTGTCCATCCGGTTTTTCCCGCCCATCCTTGCCGGCATCATCCTGTCGGGGATACTGGCGGCTTCCATGAGTTCATCCGATTCCTATATGCTCATCGTGGCGTCTTCCCTGGCGAACGACATCTACAAAGACATCTTCAAGAAGAAAGCCTCAAACGCAGAAGTCATGTGGATAGCCCGCATCACCATGCTTGCGGTAACCGTATTCGGTATCATCATCGCTCTGTCGGGTAACCAGTCCATCTTCCGAGTGGTCTCCTACGCATGGGCAGGCTTGGGCGCCGCCTTCGGGCCGCTGGTTCTGTTCAGCCTTTTCTGGAAACGGACCACCTTCCCCGCTGCGGTTGCGGGTATGCTTACCGGCGGTGTAATGGTCATCCTCTGGAAAAATGTCATCGCCAAGGTTGGCGGTGTGTTCGCGGTCTACGAACTTCTTCCGGCCTTTATCCTCTCCTGTCTTGTGATTTGGATCGTAAGCCTTGTTACCGCAAAGCCCTCCAAAGAGATCGAAGAGGAATTTGAAAAGGCGAAAACTGCGGAGTTTTAAGCCTCGCAGCAGCAAAATCAACATGACCGCAGAGTCTGTACTCTGCGGTTTTTCTTTTTTCATACCATAAGACTCGATCGATTAAAAAAGAAGCGTCACAAAACCGTCTCTTTCCGGCTCCGTTCCGGTAAAGACGTTTCAAGACAAAAAAAATCTCTGAAAACCAAAGTTTTCAGAGGTTCCCGAATGCCGGAGTTTGCCGCCGCCAGAGTAACAAAGGCGAAGCTCTTTCGATCCATGACATCAACCTTACCGGAAAGATAGTAGGCTGAGTCGTTCAGGAAGAAGTAGAAGACCTTCGCCGCTATATCCGCGTTTTCGGCGTTGGCGGTGATAAGAATATCGACGGTTTGAGGAAGGTTCAGGAACGCACCGCATTGGGAATCGACGGGAATAATAAGGTCAATTCGACGGGCCTGTTGGCGCCATTTTTAATTGAAAATAACTTTTTGGTGTTTCTCTACGATGGCGCTGAACCATATCCGGTGAAAGTCGAATCTTTGTTGTAGAAATTTTAGGGGCAAAATTAGTGTTCAGGAGCACTATTTGTTTGCGCAGAAGATAGCGCAGCTTTTCAATCATAAGGGCATTGCCGAGACCGATAAAATCCCGCGCTACCTTTGACTAAATGGCGGTACGCATATAATATCATCTGTTTTATCTGATGAAGGTTTATGAGCATAATCCTGGTTTCCTTGTAAGGGACTATTTTTATAAGTCTTATATCAGAAAGGCGTTGAAAGACGCTCCGTACCGGTCCCCGGCATTTTGTCAATGATTTCCCCGGCGGTTTCCCTGAGAAAAGCGATGCATCCCCTGACCGTCACAGGGCCGCTGTTTTCAAGGAGAAGGTCAACGCCGGGCTTCTTTTCCATGAGGAGCCTGAGAAGACAGGGCCAGTCCAGGTCCCCCGTCCCTACAGGAAGGTCTCCGGTTTTTCCCTTGCCCTCCATCCTGAAATCTTTGAGGTGTACGGCCATGATCCGGTTTCCAAAGGTATTCAGGGCTTCCCTGAAAAAATCCTCCTGACTGCGGGAAAGGCCGCCGCCGGGGATGAGATTCACGGGATCATAGATAACTGCCAAGGCGGGAGATGGAAACCGTTCGATGAGCTTTTCCATCAATTCGATTGAAGAAACGGTATGACGGTCCGCCACCGGCTCTATCCCGACCATGGAGCCGCACTTTTCGGCGGTCACAAGAAGGCGTTCCACGGAAGAACAGAGGAGATCGAAGGCCCCGCTCTTTGTTGTATCGGGCTGCCAGGAACAGTCGGGACTACAGGAGCCTGTTTCAGTACCGACCAGGGAACAGCCAAAATCCCGGGAGAAACGGAGATGTTCCTCAAAAAGTCTCAGGCTCCGTTCCCGCTCGTCCCTATCGGGATGCACAGGGTTGATGTAACAGCCCAGAACCGCAATGGCGATGCCCTTTTCTTCAAAGGTCTTCCGCAGGGTCCGGGCGTAACCGAGACTGAGGGCTCCGGGCGCGGGCGGGCCGGAAAGGGCCTTTGACAGGGCGAGTTGTACGGACTCGGCGCCGTAAGCGGCGACTGTTTGGGCCAGTTCCTCCGGAGGGAGCCGACCGTAATCATGAGCTCTAAGGCCTATTCTTATCATGCCAACAGTATAAAACGCTTTCAGAATAATGTAAACAATTTTTTTGTTGACAGGTTGAATAACCAAATGTTTAATGTATTTCAATCATAGTTGAGCCTGTTCCAAAACCAATTGACTGTGCGTTAAACGCGCACGGTTTTGGAACAGCCTCAGTTATGTATACAATTACTAACTCACATTACGTAGGAAGAATAATATGAACCACTAACCATACGAACAACACGAACTTTTGAGGTTAAATCCATAGTTGTTTGTGAGGTTCGTGGTTACATTTTTTCAATTTAAAACCAGCAAAATACGAAGCATTTTGCAAGACTTGTTTAACAACCAGCCAGATTGTTAAACAAGTCCATTATCAAACCATTGTCGATTTGATAAGAAATACCAGAACTCGAATGGGTCTTAGTGTTCGATGCCAATTAGACATTAACAAGTACGAGTTGGGCGTTTATATACCTGATGAACAGATGTTAAAGATAAGGAACTGTAAAATGAACCTCCCCGCCGCAGAGCGGCGGGGTATCGAAGATTTCTCCGTGAAATCTTTGTGTATGCGGGGGAACACATCCCCCGCACCCCCAGTAGGAAGCGCCCCAA
>JAITBO010000264.1 GCA_031283505.1 Treponema sp.
AGCAGTGCCTGCGGAACCTGTGGCTTGTTGAGGATACGCAGGGCGTACTTCCGGTTATACCCGGTGATAAATTGTATTTCGTTTAGAATGGCGCCATTTCTTTCCGGCCCGCATACCGATAGCGGGAACGGTATCCGGCGATGACGTTTCGCTTTGCGCTCATGAATAACCCCATTTTGACCTCCGAGAACTATTAGCTCCGGATAGTCTGCCTTGATTTGGGTTACTTTTTCAATGAGGCAACGCGGAACCTTGCAAGCCCTGCGGTTCTGTCGTATGCTTTATTCGTATTGGAGATTTAATACCCTGCGGTTCCGCCGTAGCCATCAAAGATATTAAATCCGAATACAAATACCTTATGAGAACAACATACCATGCGGCTCTGTCGCAGATTGTTAGCCGTGTGGTTGTTAATTGAGGAAACTATGGCGGAAGACATCTTAGATCGTGTATTTTCATTCATTTCCGGGGATAATGAACCGGACGCGGAAAAAAGGAATTTTCTCAGGCAGATACTGAGGGATATTAACGAAAACAAGTATACAAAGTTTTACAAATCCCGAACCGAAGAAATTGAACCGACTTTTGCGCAGGTACTGTATGAAATCTATAAGGTTATCCGCCCGGCTTCAATTTTTATCCGGGATCTTAACAAGGCGGCCCGGATACGCCAGCTTGCACTGGAAATTTTCATGGATAAATCGACCCTTACGGCAGTTCAAAGGCTCAATCCCGTGATGATTGAAGATCGGATCAAGACAACGCCTCCCCAAGAGCTTATTCCCCAGCTTACCCAGGAGTTGTCGGCTGTGGCTGCCGCTTTTGACGATACCCGCCTGCACGCGGTGAATGTTACCAATAACCAGATCATCGCCTTTACCCAATTTGTCACCTATCCTTTCTTTACGGTGCTGCAAAGGTTCGACGTCAACCTGCCCGAAGACCTTACGGGATATCAGCCTAAATTCACGGCAATTAAGGCCAGGGATATACTCAAATATCTTGAAGATTTACTGGCTATACTGGCTCCCCTCAATCCCAACGATAACTGGAAGACTGTTCTGGGCATAATGCGGTTGAGTAACGGCGGTATCGACGTGATCCCCCTTGAGCAGTGGAACGCTGTGATCCGGCTGACGCGGGATATACGGGAATCAAACATCCTGGAACGGATCATCCAATACACTTCCCGGGAACCTTTGTGGCAGGGGAAGCTGAAAATTCCCAATGAACGTCTTGCCCAAACCTGGCTGGAAAACAAGCAAAACGAAATCCAGCGTATCATCAACGAGCTTACAACTAAAGAATGGAGCGCCCAGGTTAGATCCCTAGCTCAAAGTATCTTCGGTTCCGCCGATACGGTCCGGCTGCAATTCTACACCGAACGGGAAAGTGAAAACTTGACCCGGAAAGGGCTGGACGGCTATGTCTTTGCCCCCGGACTCAATTATTTGGCGGCTTTTATCGGGGACTTTGTAAGCCGGGAATTTCAGGATCTCTGCGATATTCTCCTTATCCGGGGGCAATGGACCACAACGGCTTCGTCCAGAGAGATGTCCGAGGCTTTTCACGGGATCAAAGAAATGTACGATGAGTTTATCGCTCTGGATGAAACTCTGGGTGAAAAGGGTAAAAACGGACCCCGGCTCAAAGCCGCTCTGGTCCGGGCGGAACATGACCGGAGCCAGGCGCGTTATATCAACGCTATTGTCGCCGGCATTAACAACGAAGCCCAGGAATTTATTATTGCCGCCGCCGATCATTTTACGGTTATAGAAAATCACATGAATCATTTGGTTGAAGATTTTGAAAGAAACCCCCATGAACTTATCATCAACTGGAAAGAACTGGCTTTGTTTTCCAAAAATCCTCTGGGGCAGCGATTGAGCGACGCATACCAAAAAATCAGCGCCATTGTCCGGCTTTTAAACTGTTTCCGCCTGCCTCCGGAGGGAGAGTAGGTATGTATTTAACCAAATGGAATGCCATACACCGCGTAGGTTTTGTTTCAACCCGTTTTAAAGGGTCCGACGGGGTTTCCCTGGAAACTGCCAAATGGCGGCAGGTCTTGGAAAAGATGGGGTATGAGTGTTACTTCTTTTCCGGGCTTTCCGACTGGGAGCCGGAAAATTCCATGGTGAATGAGGAGGCTTTCTTTGGTCATCCTCTGGTGATGAAACTTCAGGAACGTTGCTTCGGAACTACCGTGCGGGGGGAGGATCTTACGGGGGAGATTCAGGCGGTCCGGTACCGGCTGAAACGGGCTTTGTACGATTTTGTGGAAAATTTCAGGATAGATCTTTTGATCCCGGAAAACGCCCTGACTATCCCTATGCACATTCCCCTGGGGCTTGCCCTGACGGAACTCATCGCCGAAACCGGCATTCCCGCCATTGCCCATCACCATGATTTTGCCTGGGAACGCCAGCGTTTCTCCGTGAACTGCGTGGAAGACTACCTGTCCATGTCTTTTCCGCCCCGGCTGCATACCATCAACCATGTGGTGATCAACTCGGAAGGCCGGCAGCAGCTTTCATACCGCTGCGGAATCGCTTCGACCATCATTCCTAATGTGTTTGATTTTGACACCGAGCCGCCGGTCCTGGACGATTATGGCCGGGGTATGCGCCGGGACCTGGGGGTGGCGGATGACGAAGCGCTGCTCCTCCAGCCGACACGTGTGATCGCCCGGAAAGGCATAGAACACGCCATAGAATTGGCCGGGCGGCTTCGGGACAAGAAGGCCAAGCTCCTCATCAGCCATCAGGAACGGGACGAAGGTTCGGACTACTACCAGCGGACCATGGATTACGCCGCCCTCCTGGGGGTGGATGTCATAATCCGGCCCGACATAATAGGCGCCGAACGGGGCGTCACCGAAACAGGGGAGAAAAAGTACAGCCTCTGGGACTGTTACCTCAACGCCGATTTCGTTACCTACCCTTCAACTTACGAAGGCTTTGGAAACGCTTTTCTGGAAGCCCTCTGGTTCAAAAAACCCATACTGGTAAACCGGTATTCAATATTCCAGCAGGACATAGAGCCCCTGGATTTTGACGTGGTGATGATGGAAAACTACGTCACTCCGGAAACCATAGACACGGTTCGGGCCCTTCTTAACAATCCCGCCATGGTGGAGGTCATCACTGCCCGCAATTATGAGCTTGGCCGCCGGTTCTTCTCGTTCAACCTTTTGGAACAGCGGCTCCGCCAGGTATTGATGAATTTCGGGCAGCTATAGGTTCAAAGCGTTTTCGCCGCTTTCCA
>JAITBO010000278.1 GCA_031283505.1 Treponema sp.
ACATATACCCCGCGAAACATTTCGGTAATGAATTATCTGAAAGAATGTTTATCCACATACTTTGGCATGAGGCCGTTCTCTAATCTCCTAAATCCAGCCTAATAGCTGTGAACGGTTACTTAGCCATTGGGGTTTCTTTACGCCGTCACCTTTCATCCCTCACCGTTTACCCTCCGTTCTATCTCCGCGATGCGCCATGCGCCTTTTCGGAGAACCAGGCGGACTTCGTCGGTAATAGAGGTTTTCCCGGGCAAAGCCGGAAGGGCGGCAGTTTCGGAGGGTTCTTCCGGGTTGTCTTCAGCGCCTCCTTCCCGCATATACGCGGCGGGAAGCCACAATGTGTAAGCCGCGCGGTAGCGTACTTCCCCGTCGTTTTCGTCTTCGTCATCCCCTTCAAGGTGAAGGTCCGTTACACCCGCTACCGTAAGGTCTGTTGAGGCGGCCCCCGAATCGAGCCATTCCCGGGCGGTGATAACCGGGCGTTTCATTTCGTAGGCTTCCCGCACCTTGCTGATCACGAAAAGGTTCATCACCATACTTATATCCCCTTTTCCGGCCTTGTCCGTGACGCAGGCTTCCATAAGGGTATGATCCAGGGTTTCAAAGCCGCTGTAGTAGGCCGCGATAACCTCCAGGGGGGGCATCCCTTTGGTGGTGGGGAGATCCCTCCGGCTTTTAGCAATGCTGCCCACCACCAGGGCTGCCACGGCCAAGGCGGCGATCACTCCGCCGATGACGGCCCTGTTCCGGCGCAGGAACCGCCGGGTCTTTACGCGGACCGTCTTTTTCCGGTCGAATTGTTCCCGTTTAGTCCGGGTTTTCGCCCGTTCTTCATCGGACGCCGGATGCAGAAAGCGCTCCGGTCCGCCGGAAAGGGGAGGACCGATCTTTCCAATGAAATCTTCAAGGGACGGCCGCCTGCCGGAAGCGGAAACCGGGGCCAGGGCGTTAGAGACGAGGGCGGCTATGTCCGCGTCAAGGCCCGGAACAACGAGGGAAGGCGGGGTATACACCCCTTCCCGGATGTCCGTGTGGAGCCTTTCGATATCCTCCTCATGGTAGGGCGGTTCTCCGCAGATTATGCGGTAAAGCATGGCGGCGGCGGCGAAGACGGCGGCGTCTTTCCCGGCAAGGTCCGGGTGGGTCCAGCGTTCGGCCCCTTTGAGCCAGGCGTCCGTCCCTTCGGATTCCACCGCCCGGCGCGCCGGAACTTCCGGGGGAAAAAGGACAGTCCCCGGCGGAAAAGCGCCGGAAATTTCAGAGGAACCAGCCGACAGCAGGGCCGCCGCCGGCCAGGGGCCGGAGAGGGGTTCCCCCGGCAGAGTTGCCGCACTGTCCGGCCCGGAATCCCCCAGGACCGCCTGTGCCCGCACCCAGCAACGGAGAGCGTCCAGGGCGCTTTCGCCCGTCCCTTCAATGAGGCGGTCCAGCCGTTCCCCCGGAAAGGAGGGGCCGTAGATGACCAGGGTTTTTTCGGAGGAGCCGACGGCCTGATGCTCGGCGGCTCCCTCTGGCCGCCAGATGCCGGTTTTTCCGCCGGGATATACGATTGTCCCGGTCCGGTTGATAAACTGGGCCAGTTTCGCCTGAGCAAAAGACCGGGCGTTTAACCCTGTGTCAAACCCTAGTTTTATTTGGCCTTCAACTTCAATCTCTATGATTCGTTCCATAGCCCTCGTGGTTTCCCCCCAATCCTCAACGCCGGAAAATTCATCGTCCCGAGGGAGCGTAAAGATACCTGAAATAATCCAAATCGGTGGACAAGGTCTTGCTGAAATTGGGGAGCGTGGCCCGGTAGGATTCCACCGCCCGCCAAAAATCGAAAAAGGCCCGGTCCCTGTTGTAGGCTTCGGCGTAGATATGGGCGGCTCCGGCGTCCGCGGTGCCCCGTATGGTCTCCGCCCTTTCGTAAGCGGCGGACAGGATGGAACGGCGCTCGTTTTCCGTCTTGCCCAGCCATTCCGCCTTTTTCCCCTCGCCGTCAGACCTGAAGGCCTGGGCTATCTGGTTCCGCTCCTTGATCATCCGGGCGTAGACGCTCTGGGTGAGTTCATCGGAGTACCGTATCTGCCGGGTCACCACATCGATCAGCTCTATGCCGTATTCGGGGACCATGCGCCGGGACCGTTCCAGAATCTCCTCCGCAAGTTGCCGCCGGCCCCTCTGTATGGGTTCGTAGCCGCTGTTTTGGATCAGGGCCGGGATCTGCTCAAGGTCTATGGTGTCCCCTATGCCCAGGCTGTCCGTTGTTTCCGGCCTTTCCATGATGAAGTTGGAATTTCGCACCGATTCCCGGAGGTAGTTTTCCGCCACCACGGTTCTTACCTCGGAATCGATCACTTCGGCAAGCTTAGAATAGGCGGCGTTGATCGTGGAAATGGACTCGTAAAATTTCTTGGGGTCCGATATTCTCCACCGGGCGATGACATCTACCCAGATGTACTGCTTTTCCCGGGTAGGCATACTCTTCTGTTCCCCGTCCCAGGCCATGATCCGTTTGGGATATCGCACGATGGTGTCAATGAAGGGAACTTTGACATGGAGCCCGGCCTGGGTAACCACATCCACCAGGGCGCCCATGCGGACCACCACCGCTTGTTCCCCTTCGTCAATGACATAAAGAGGGCTCGCAATGAGGACGCCTATAATGATCACGGCGACAGTCGCCAGAGGAAAGGCGCTCTTTTTCATTGTCCGCCTCCCTGTCCGCGCCTGGCCTGGGCGTCGAGATTTTTCAACGGCAGGAAGTTGTCGAAGATCCGGTCTATGATCAGGGTTTCCGTATCGTCTTTGAAGACTTCTTCTATCATCTCGTAGTAAAGCCGCTGCCGGGTGACTTCGGGAGCCTTGCGGTATTCCTCGAACACCGAGTTGAACCGGGCCACATCCCCGTTTGCCCTGTTGACCCGCTCCGTGGCGTAACCCTGGGCTATCTGGACAAGCTGATCCGCCTCCCCCCGTGCCTTGGGAATCTCGGCATTGTAGGCCTGCTGGCCTTCGTTGATCAGCCGGTTCATGTCCTGTTCCGCCTTGTTTACATCGTCAAAGGCCTCCTGCACCCCCCTGGGAGGATCTATGTTCTGGAGCTTCACCGCTATCACGTCTATGCCCAGGCCGTAACTCCTGAAAGTCTCGTTCATGAACGTCGCGCCCTCGGCTTCTATGGTACTCCGCTCCGGCCCCATGATGTCCATGATGGCCCTGTCCCCCACCAGCATATTGATTGCCGATCGGGACACGTCCCGTATGGTGGCGGTCCGTTCCAGGACGTTGAAGGTCCAGGCCACGGGATCTATCACCCGGTACTGGATGATCCATTCGACCTCAACGATGTTGAGATCCCCCGTAAGCATGGTGGATTCGTTGGTCTGGTTGGCGTAGGTGGAAGAGACCCCACTGGTCACGGTACGGAACCCAAACTGTTCGGTTTGGACCGCCTTGACGTTCACTTTGTAATGCCTGTCGATCCCGAAAGGCAGCTTGAACTGCAAACCCGGCCCGGTGGTTGCGTGATACTGTCCGAACCTGGTAACCACCGCCTCCTCGGTCTGATCTATGATATAAACGCTGGTTCCCAGGAAAACGATCACGATAATCCCGGCTATGATGAGGATGATCTTCGCCGGTTTAAAAAACCTTGTCATTTTCGAGGGGGTGACATTCTGCATGAAAGCCCTCCTGTTTTTGGGAAAAGACACCCGGACCGTCCCAAGACATCAGATTTTGGAACATCCTTACCGGAGCCTGTCTTTTACCTTACTTGTTTCGGGATGGGAAGTCAAGGAACCGCATTACCTCATCAAACATAGTCTTTAGGATGGAAAGCCGGTAAAGTTCAAATCGGAAAAAGATGAGGAGCCGGGCAAAGCGGTAAAAAAGGCCCCGTTTGTCAATTGAGGTAGTTTCAAAACCCGGTTGATTTTGGAATAGCCTCAATTTTTCATGCAGTATAGGATTTCCCTCTTCCATTGATTTCCCATATTGGTTATAATTATAAAAAATTATGAAAAAGCTTATCCTGCTCAGGGTTTTTGTGGTCTTCGCTATTATTATTGCGGTAATAGTTGGGGCAGGCTTGGGCTTGATTTTGGCGGAGACGGCGAACATCAAAAATCAGGAAAATTTTATCGAATTTGCTCCTGCCCTGCCGACCAGAATACTCGATATTAACGGGACTCTTATCACCGAATTTTCCGCAGACGAAAAGCGGGAGCTGGTTTCACTGAGCGATCTGCCCCGGCATCTCATTTACGCGGTGCTGGCCCGGGAAGACCCGGATTTTTACAACCACCGGGGGTTCAGCATACGGGGAATCGCCCGCGCGTTTTACGGGCAGTTGACGGGTAAAACCCTGGGGGGCGGTTCGACCATCACCCAGCAAGTGGCCGGGACCCTCTACACCGACCGTGCCGAAAAATCCTATTCCCGGAAGATACGGGAACTCTGGTGGGCCATCCAGATGGAAAGGCGGTATACCAAAAACGAAATTTTGGAGATTTACCTTAATTATATGTATATGGGGCCGGGGGTTTACGGGGTAGAGGCGGCGAGTAAGTTCTTCTTCGGTCACAGCGCCAGGGAAATTACTCTGGCGGAGGCGGCGATCCTGGTGATACAGCTTTCGAGCCCCGCACGGTACAATCCTTTGGACAATCCCAATGTCGCCATGAACCGGCAACGGGCGGTCCTGAACCGTATGGTAGAACTGGGCTATACCACCGTCGAAGCCGCTGATGAGTCTTTCGCCGAATACTGGGACAACTACGATTACACCCGGGCCTCGACCTCGGCCTATTACAACCGGGAAGACAGGGCGCCCTGGTTCAGCGAATATGTGCGCCGGGAGCTGGACGACATGATGTACGGCACCATGGACTATTACCGGGACGGATATACCGTCCAGACCACCCTGGATTTGAATTTCCAGGAGATGGCGGAAAAGTACATGGCCCAGGGGCTTGTAAGGGCAAACCGGGAATTCTCAAGGTCCAGAGGAACCAGGCTGGATAAGGCGGAACAGATATATATTCCTGTCGTGGATCTCCTCTCCCTTTACTTCAACCTTGACGCCATTCACGGGACTTCGGACGCCCAAACCGAACAGAAGGCCAGGTCCCGGTACACCAGGATCGTGAACCCGGTGGTGGATATGGCGGCCCTGATCTTCGGCCTGCCGGACCTGAAAGTCATAACCAATAGCGCCTATGTGGAGATGAAAAACGCCACAGAGAAGAACGTGGTGGAAGGGGCCCTCATTACTATTGAAAGTGAAACCGGGTATATCAAGGCCATCGTCGGGGGATCTAAATACGATGAGTCTAACCAGTTGATACGGGCGACCCAGGCCAGGGTCATGCCGGGAAGCTCTTTTAAGCCCCTGTATTACTCGGCGGCTATAGACAGCCGGCAATTTACCCCTTCGACATTGATCTACGATCTTCCCATCGTCTTTCATAACGAAGACGGCACTCCCTATCTTCCCCTGAATTTCCGGGGGGAATGGAAAGGCCCGGTCCTTCTCTACAATGCCCTGGCTAACTCCATGAATGTGCCGTCCCTGAGAATTTTGGACAGTATAGGTTTTGACGCGGCTATAGACCGGGCAGCGGATCTTCTTATGGTCTATGGTGATGAAGCCAAACGGCGGACGTTCCCCCGGCTCTACCCCATGGGGCTGGGTACTATTTCAGTGGCCCCCATTCAGATAGCCAGGGCGTATGCGGTCTTCGCAAACCAGGGGCAGGATGTGACGCCCATAGCCATACGGTCCATAGAAGACCGGAACGGACGGGTAATCCTTAACCCGGAACAGGAACTGCGGATAAAGCAGCGCCGTATGGAAAACAATATTCAGGTCATAAGCCGGCAGAACGCCTACGTCATGACGGGACTTCTGAAAAAGACCCTGGATATGGGTACTCTGGCCTCGGTGTCGGGAAAATTCACCTTTCGGGCTGAAGACGGTACGCGCTACCGCATCCCTGCGGCGGGTAAAACCGGTACCACCCAGAACTGGTCCGATGCCTGGGCTGTCGGGTATACTCCCTATTATACCACCGCAATCTGGTTCGGCTTTGACAAACCGGGAAATTCCCTGGGCCTCTCTCTGACCGGGGCGACTCTGGCCGGGCCTATTTGGGGGGACTATATGCGGGAGATACACCTGGAGCTTCCCATGAAGGATTTTGTCCGCCCCGCCGACGGGATCGTAGACGTAACGGTCTGTACCCAGACCGGGCTCCTGAAAAATCCGGCCTGTCCCAACAGCGTCACCCTTAGCTACCTGGAGGGGACTCAGCCTGTGGCGTACTGTGACGTACACGGGGAGGTCCCGTCCGCTGTTATCGCCTCAAGCGGCCTGAACTTTGATGTCATCGGGATAGACGAGAGGGTGATTTTACAGGAGCTCAGGATGCCGGAACTGGACCTCGATTCTCTTCCGTCTTCCGGGAAC
>JAITBO010000362.1 GCA_031283505.1 Treponema sp.
GACGAGTTTCAGTCGTAAACTTTAGATTGCTTTAGCAAAAGGACATTTAAGGAGGCTTTAGCCTCAACGCGGCTTTCAGCCGCTACAAAACCCACCGCCTTTAGGCGGTGGTTGTTTAGCTTTATATACACTACATATAGTGTACAAATAAGAATCAGAATTGCAATATACGCTACATATAGCGGTATTGGATACTAGGTACGCTATATATAGATAGACCCCGTGAACGGTTACGTTCTCAGAGTAAACACCGATGCCCTGCTCTTACTCAAAAACAGCTTGACAAAATCGTTGATAAAATCAACAATCGGCCTCGCAAGGTTTTAGGCTGCCTGATTCCTTACAAAGTTTTTTCGCCATAAAATTCGCACTTCAAAAAAAATTCCGCGCCGCTTGTAATTCCTGTACAGGAGGCAGTATTGTATTTCCATGAGGAATCGCAAGGCGCCTTCTGTGGCTTTTCTGAGAACCCTCATGCGGGACAGCTTTTGGACATTGATCAGATTATCGAACACGAAAAATATGCTTGAACCCATCCGGCTATGCCGTATACCTCATATAAACCGGGGTTTTTTCCTCTGTTTCCTGTTGTTGCCTCTTATGTCTCTTCTGCCGGCCTGTTCCGGTAAAACGATTCCCGGCGGCGGGGCGGACGGACGGAGAAGCCCGCTTCCCCGCATCGTTGTGAGCATACTTCCCCAAACCTATTTTATAAACCGCATAGCAGCCGAAAGGGTGGAAGTCACGGTACTCACCGGGCCGGGGCAAAACCCCCACGACTACGAGCCTTCTCCCCGGCAGATGGCGGCCCTGGCGGAGGCCCGCGCATGGATTCTGTCGGGTGCGGAATTTGAAACGGCTCTGCGGCCCAAAGTTGAAGCCGTCTTTCCCGTCCTAAGCATCAGGGACGGCGCCGGAGGGGTTGTTTTCAGAACCCTGGAAGAACCCGGTGAACATGAGGGGCAGGATCATGAGGACGGCATAGACCGGCATACATGGCTCGGCAGGGAACCCACGAAGATCCTGGCCGGGCATATTCTGGAAGTTCTGCTTGACCTGAAGGACGGCGGCGCCGCGTTGTACCGGAAGAATTACGAAGAACTCATCCGGGACATAGACGGCGAATTCGACCGGCTTCAGGAGGAGCTTGCGTTCCTGGATGGAAAGACGGTGTTTGTGTACCACCCCGCCTTCGGGTATTTCCTTGATGAATTCGGCATAACCCAAAAAGCGGTGGAGACCGGCGGCAAGGAGCCTACCCCCCGCCTTCTGGCCCGCCTTATCGCGGAGGTTCGGGACCAGCGGCCCCAGGCGGTTTTCGTCCAGGCTCAGTTTCCCGCCGAGGCTGCCAGGGCCGTGGCAAAAGCAGCAGGGGCGGAACTCGCGGTCCTGGACCCCCTGGCCCCCGACTGGCTTGAAAACATACGGCGTATGGGCCGGATTTTGCGACAGGCTGCGGCCCCCGTACAAAAGGAGTGAAGATGAATGAACCTGCCATGACCGGCCCGGGGACCTCCTGCGGGGGGCCTCCCCGGCATCCTGTGGAAAGCGGAATCGTCCTCAAGTTTGACTCAGTTTCCTTTTCCTACGAGAATGTCAAAGTTCTGGAGAACGCCAGCTTCCATATCCACCGGGGGGAATTCATCGCCCTGGTGGGCCCTAACGGTTCGGGGAAGACCACGGTCCTAAAACTTCTCCTGGGACTGGAAAAACCCCAAGCAGGGACCGTCACGATTTCCGGCCACCCCTCCGGCAGGGCAACGGCGGGTATGCCGGGTTATGTCCCCCAGCAGGCCCCTTTTGACCGGGCCTTTCCCATCACAGTGCGGGAAGTAGTAAAGATGGGCCGCCTGCGTCCCTTTTCCCGCAGGTTTACCGCCGAAGACAAGGCCGCCGTGGAGGAGGCCCTGGTCCGGGCGGAGGTCGCGGACCTGGCGGAAAGAGCCTACGCCAAACTCTCCGGAGGACAGCGGCGGCGGGTGCTTGTGGCCAGGGCTCTGGCGGCCAGGCCGAAAATCCTCATCCTGGACGAACCTGCGGCCAACATGGACGCCGAAAGCGAGGAACGGCTTTTTGCGGCCTTGGAAAAGCTCAAAGGCCGCGCCACCATCCTGATTGTGACCCACGATCCGGATTTTGTGTCCAGCCTTACGGACCGGGTACTCTGCATGGGAAACAAGGCCGGGGCATACGGCATAGTCCAGCACCGGACCGAAGAAGGGGAAGGCCGGCGTTCCAGGGTCATTCATGACGAAAACATTCCCGCCGACGAATGTTACAATGGGGAGGAAAAACGATGACCGGTTTTATCACCGCCCTGCTCAGTCCCGAATTTCCTTTTATACGAAACGCGCTCCTGGCAGGATTACTGTCGTCGGTGCTGTTCGGCATCCTGGGTTCCATTGTGACGGTCAGGCGCATCGCCAGCCTTGCCGGGGCAGTGTCCCACGCGGTTCTCGGCGGCATAGGAATGGCCCTTTACCTCCAGGCTTCCCGAATAGCCCCGGACTTCCCCCCCATTGCGGGCGCCCTTGTCTTTGCGGTGATCTCGGCCTTTATCATAGGCATCGTATCCCTCAAGGCAAAGCAAAGGGAAGACACGGTGATCAACGCCATCTGGGCCATAGGGATGAGCGCAGGGGTACTGTTCATGGCCAAAACCCCAGGCTACACGGACCCTTCCGCGTATCTCTTTGGGAATATACTCCTTATCTCAGGCCGGGACCTCGTCCTCCTTGCCGTCCTGGACGCAATTGTGCTGTTTCTGGCCTGGCGCTTCTATCCCCAGATTGAGGCATCCTCTTTTGACGAGGAATTCGCCCGTGTCCGGGGAGTTCCGGCGGCGGGCGTCTTCCTGGGGATACTCACGGTAACCGCGATAGCGATAGTGCTGCTCCAAACCTTTGTGGGCATCGTCATGGTGATAGCCATGCTCACCCTCCCCGCCGGGACCGCCGGTTCTTTTACCCGCAACCTTGGGGGGATGATGCTGGGAAGCTCGATTTGCTCCGCCCTCTTTTCCTCAGGTGGACTGGCCCTGGGCTGGGCCTTCGACGCCCCGGCGGGCGCTATGGTAGTAATACTGGCGGGAACCGTCTTCCTGATTGTCTCCGGTGTAAACGCGCTACGGAAGAAGGTTTAGGCCGCCTGCCGGCAAACGAGGGGGCTTATCTTTCTTTGCCGGCGGAAAAAGCCTTTCTTTTAAAATCCCGCGTAGAAGCTTTCCCTAAGACGATTGACGGCGCCGATCTGATCGCGGGTCAGGGTGAGTCCTTCCTCCGCATTGATGAGAACCTGGTTTAGCTGAGATTGGAGCAGGTCTTTGGCGATGCTGACCAGAATATAAAAATCGTAAACTTCATCGGGGCCGGTTTCGTCTTCGTTTTCATAGCGCTTCAGGAGCCAGAAATTGTCTTCCCGAATGGCGTCCGGGTAGAAGGTGTCGGCGGCGTTTCTTACGGCGGCTTCAAAGTACCGGCCATAGTCACGGTCAGGGCTCCTTTGACCGTCCCCGATGAACCGGGCGAGAACCCTGAGGGAAACTAACTGGGAGAAATCCTGATCAACGATAAATCCGGCGGACCAATGGCTTAGGGCTGTGAAGTTAGCGCCGGAATTGACGCCGATGAAAACATAGTGGTTTGCGTAACGGGGCAGGGCTTCGACTCCGGAAATTCCATCGGAGATATACCGGACAACCCAATCGGGCAGGTCTTCTTTTAAATTGCCTGCCTTGTGTTCGATAATCTGATAGGGCGTTTCGTTCCTTGTGTATGTCCGGAATGGAAGGGCCGGAGCCGGAACTTCATCTGGTATACCAGCGCAGGAAAACAAAAAGATTATTCCACTTATTACCGGCAGACACTGCGGGAGAATACCTTTCATTCGGTTAATGAGGAGGCATCGTCTGTTCTATCGACAATATTCAGCGGCAAAGAAGGATCGGTTATTTCCAATTCATCTGTGGTTTTCCCGGAACCGCTTATGATCTGGGTATCGCCCTCTGATATTGCTTCCGCTAAAATATCTATTGAAACAGCTTCCGGAATCCCGGCGGGAGAATCGGAAACCTCCGCAATAATTTGTGGTTCTTTATTGGATGAAATATCCGGCACAGTCAGAAAAATAATTTCATCCAAAATAATGACGGGACTTGGGGGGTTGGTTTCCGTAGCCGAAGCCGGGGTTGTCTGAGCATCCCAGGCGGCTGCGGTAGTTTCCGTTAGGGATACCAAATCGGTGATTTCCGCTGTAACTGTCGGAACGGCGGTTTCCGTCGTGACTGCCGGATCGGCATTTCTCGCCGCAGTTGTTTGAACAGAAGATGTATTCACCTTGCCTGTACCGGCCCCTTTGGAAGAGGTCCCCAGCCGGAATGTACCTTCACCGGTAAGAGGGCCGGGAATGGGTATACCCTCATCGGGCAGGAATTCGGCGGGGGTATTCAGCCCCAGACTGAGCCGCAACGTATTTTCCCGGACTTCAAAACTAATCACTGTGGTAACTACGTTTTCGGTTTGTCCAAAAAGCAGGAAAGTAGTTTTTTTACCCGAAACGCTTCCCGCGGAATAGTTCAGGCTCACCATCCCGCCGTCATAAGTTAAATTCATATCCACAGTCTCAAACCACTCTTTTGATTCAAAGCTGTCTTTTCGGTTAAGGCTGGCGTTTAGCTTGAAGGAACCGCTAAAGATGGTCCCGTCCGCCAAAGGAATAAAACGGAACAGCAGATGGCCGGCGGCATCCGGCGCGGAAGGGGTAAATAACGGACCGGGAATTGAAAAACTATGGTCCGGTCCTACGGCCAGACCGAAAATATTCCCCTGTGGCAGCCATTCAGGAGTGTGGTTTATCGCAGTAAGGATATTCCTTGTGAGTACGGAACTTTGGGAATCTTCTAAATTCGCAAATAATTGATAGTGCCGGATGGGAATCAATTCTTTTTCGGAGAAACCGATCTCTAATCCATCCGGAATATTGCTGAAAGAAAAGCTTTCATTTTTTGTGGCTACCGGCAGGGACAGTTCTTTAATCTTGCCCATGGGGACCCGCAGGCCGGTATCCAGGGGCTTAAAAGGAAAAGCTTCTACTTTTAAGATGTGGAATCCGGTCCGTGCCGGAACCCACCAGATAAACCGAGCGGCTCCGTCAGCCACATACCCTTCATATATCCGTTTTTTCCCGTTATACCAAACCACATAGGGGTTAAGGTTAGTTCCGGCGGCCAGCTTGGTCTCCAGCATTATGGGTATTGCCGGCGGCGCCAGGTGGCCCTTGTCGAAGGTACCGGGCAGATAAGCGTGTATATCGCTCAGAGTGAATTCCGATGTGCCAATGTAATAGAAAGGCTTTTCTATCCGGTTAAGAACGCCTTTTTCCCCGAGAACCTGAAAAACCAGAATATACTGCCCCATCTCTATATCCTGGGGCAACAACAGCGGGGGAAGGGTTCCGCTGAGTTTCTTTACATATATGGCGTCCTCATACTGCAAAGACGGCTCGGCTATGGATTCCCGCTTGAAAAAACGGTATGCACCGCTGCCGTTTCCGCCCCTTTCTTCATCGGTTTCGTCCCAGAGGCCGGTAAAGCCGAAATCGTCCTCAGAAACGGAATCGTCCGTAGAGGCGGAACCGTCTACAGAAACCGGATCGTCCGCAGAGGCGGAACCGTCTACAGAAACGGAATCATCCGAAAAGGCAGACTCATCGGTCGAGGCGGAATCGCCTATAAAGCCGGACTCATCCGAAAAGGCGGACTCATCAGTCGAGGCGGAATCGCCTATAAAGCCGGACTCATCCGAAAAAGCGGAACCTGTGCTACCGGCTTCAGGGAGGGAGATTCCTTTATCAGAATCTATGATATATGTGACTTTTTTACTGACAATTTCTCCGTTTGGAGTCTGTAAGAAGACAGTAAGCTTCCGGATATCCAGATCGTCGTCAACCGATGTGATGAAGTATGGATGAATCGGCATATTTGCCTGGATGACTGCACACTCATCCAGAGTATATTGTCCAGATCTGGCGCTGACCGAGTAAATCCCGTCCGGAGAAAATACCGTATCCATTTGACCGCAGGAAAAAAAAATGAGAAAAACGATACTTAATACAAAAATTCTTCGCTTCATCCCTGCTTAATTATCTCTTTCTAAATTATATCATAGTAATATATAATATTCTAGTTCTATTTATTGGATTTTTTTTGCCTTATGCAAATACGGCGGAGGAATAGGCTTCCCCATCTATGGTATCCTTGCCTGGCTCAAGGCGTCTTCCAGGGCAGCCAGAAAGCCCGCCGATGACCCGGTAGCGCCAGTAATTCCGTCTGTATCCGGGATACCGGCGTCCAGGACCATGGCCAGAAGTTCCTCCATGGCCGCGCCGCCTGTCTGTTCGTCATCCTCATGCTCAAGGATTTCGATGGCGGTGATACCGGCGGCATCAACCTGTACCAAAAGGTAAACCGATCCCCGGTAGCCCTGCCCCGCGCCTTCGTATACTCCGGGATAATAGCGCGGAGCGCCGGCGGCGTTCTTGAATCCGGCGCAGGCCCACAAGACGGCCGCCGCCAGAAACAGCGCCACCGGTTTTAAAGCCGCAAGAAAAAAAGAATGTTTCATGTCCAGTCCTCCGGATACAAGTATGGGGTCGTCCCGCACGACGCTTTAATAAAAATATGAAAAAAAATAAAATTTTTGCCGCCGGATGAAATTTCCGGGATTCTGCCGAACAATGAGTTACGGAAGTCATATTACACAGGAAGAATAATATGAACCGCTAACCATACCGGACCTGTATGGTCCGTAACAACACGAACTATTGAGGTTAAACCCATAGTTTATTTATGAAGTTTGTGGGGTTCGTGGTTAAATTTCTTCAATTTTGGCTCTGATGCGTAACATGATCTCTTAAGACTTATTCAATACTTCCGATAATAATGAAAGAGGTGACTCCAATGTTTGAAAAAAAATATTTTTGCAACATATTGTTGCTTGCTGTCTGCGCCGCCTGCCTCTGGGCCGGAGATACCGCGACATTTGTGGACCTTGGTTTTTCTCCCGACGGTAAGACCTATGCATTTGGCCAGTACGGAATTCAGGCAAGGACACTCCGGCCCTGGGCGGATTTTTATATGGTAGATGTCCTTAAAAACGATTTTGTATCCGGAGGCCGGATTTCCTACACCCACGATGTCCCCGTAACGGCAGGACAGGACGGCTCCGGCGCCTTGTACCGGCTCATAAGCCGGAACGCCGCCTTGACGGACCGGTATGGAATTAATTTTCTCCTTCAGGGAAAAGTTCTCTACATTGCGGTTGACGGTGGAGAGTCCCCTGATACAGGAGAATCCTTCGAATTTCGGGATTTTGAACAGGGTATTTCCTACAAAGCCTCTCTGATTCCCTCAACGGAAGGTTCCGGCGCTTCCCTGACATCTTCGTTTTACATCAGCCTGGAACGGACAGACCGGAACGGTTCAAAAAAGAGCCACACTGCGGGGAATCCCCGGATAAAACGGCCCCTCATTCAGTCTTACCATATCAGGAAGGTCATGGTCCCTCCCGGAGACGGCTCAGTCATCTTTGTAATCGAGATGCGGAAACAGGGCGATACAGGCCGGGACATCCGCTACATGGTGGAAGCCCTGGGTCTTTAGGGAACTACATAACTAAACGACCACCGCCTAAAGGCGGTGGGTTTTGTAGCGGCTGAAAGCCGCGTTGAGGCTAAAGCCTCCTGAAATGTCCTTTTGCTAAAGCAATCTAAACTCCACGACTGAAACT
>JAITBO010000031.1 GCA_031283505.1 Treponema sp.
TCGGTAACCCGGTTGGTTGTCGAACAAGTCCCACGGTTTCTCAGGCTAAAGCCTTACGAGACCGCATTCTTTAACGGAATTTGTTCGGAAACTGAGATTTCCGAACAAGTCTACTATAAAAACATGGGCGGGAATATGATTTATACAGTGATTATTTATTGGTAAGCACTGAAAAGACGATGACGGCCGGCTATCCGGGCCGATCAACAATGTCATAAGCCAGGATTCTTACTTGAGCCAGTCCTAAAACTAATTGACTGCACGCTAACGCTCACAGTTTTGGGACAGATTCTTGCAGCTTTCAGACTTTCAACCTGCGAACCGAAGGTCCGGCAAAACTGCGAATTTCAAGGTTGTTTTTCCAAAACTGAAGTTTTGGGAAAGCCTCACTTATTCTTGTATATCAGTGTCAAATATTTTTTCACAAAAAGGCGGTTTTTTCAACCTGCGCTGGGTTATCCGGCCCTCCCCTTCGCGGACATATACCCATTTCGGGAGGTCTTCATCTCCGTGCAGGAAGCAACGGCCTTCCGGCATCAGGAGACCGGCGATGGCATTTTCCCGTATAGCCTGAACATAGTCCTGAATGGTTTCCATCTTTTTGTCCAGATAGACACCGCAGACAGGGCCGGTCTCAAGCTGATCCGTGCCATGGATGTCCGAACCGGCGGTAACCGGGAGGTTCAGGGACCTAGCGTAGTGCATGGCCAGGGCATCGAAAGAGGGATCATTGCCGCCGTTGACCACCTCTACGGCATCCACCCAGCGGGGAGAAAGGTATATACAGGGAATATAAGCCCTGTCCCGAAAAGGGTGGGCCTGAACCACACAGCCGCCGTACTTGCGGACTTCCCGGTATTGCTCCGGCACGGACCAATTGACCGCCTCGGGATACTCCAGGAGCCATTCCTTCCCCAGGCCGTAAACCAGATAGTCATCGCCGTCAAAGGTCTCCTCCCAGCCAAAGAAGACATCGAGACCCGCCTTTTCCCCTTCCCGGCGGGCTTCCTCGTACCCGCGGCAATACCCTTCGACCCACCGCTCCCAGGGCATATCCCGATCTACGGCGGTATTGCCGTTGAAGAAGTGATCGGTAACAATGATACCGGCATAGCCCATATCTTTGTAACGCCGGATATAGTCCCGCCCCCGGGCCTTTCCACAGGAGCTTCCCTGAACAGTGTGCAGATGGGTCTCGTAGAGGTACTTCACCGGCATTCCGCAAGACCCGGCCTGTCCGTAGCCGGGGAAAAAAAAGCGTTCATTTTGCCTCCCCCATTACCCGAACGCAGACCCTGCGGGTCCGGGGGCCGTCGTATTCGTTGAACCAAATCCCCTGCCAGGTTCCTAAAAGCAACGCGCCGTCTGCCACGATGAGGGTAATCGACGGCCCGACCAGGCTCGTCTTGGTATGGGCTGCGGAATTCCCCTCCCCGTGACGGAATTCCCGGCGATCCGGAGATATGGCGCCCAAAGCCAAGAGTACGTCACGGGGCACATCAGGATCGGCGTTTTCGTTCACCGTTACCGCCGCAGTGGTATGGGGTACAAAGACCACACAGATTCCCTCTGCTACGCCGGAAACCGCAACGATCTTCCGCACCTCGTCTGAGATATTAAGCCATTCATCCTTACGGGATGTATGAAGGGTAAACGCAGCTAACGATGTCATAGTATACGCATAAGAATATACCATACGGACCTGCCCCTGGTTAAGTCCGGTAAAATTCAATTATCTCCAAAATAATTGTATACAGTCATGTCTACATGGCCGGCGTCCGAAACTTCCACTCCTTCGGAACGCAGCAGGGCGATCTGCATCTCCCGGCCCTGGCAGCTTTCCAGGGCGATGGAACCATCGGCACGGATGATGCGGTGCCAAGGGAGCGCACAGGAAAGGGACAGGGAGTGCAACGCCCGGACGACCTGACGCGCCCCGTTGGGGAGACCCGCCGCATGGGCCACATCCCGGTAACAGGCGACACGGCCCGGAGGGACGGAGCGGAGACAGTCAACGATGCGGTGGGTAGTCTCAGTCATGCTGACAGGCCAAACAGACAAGGAACAGGACGAAGAAGAAAAGGGCGCCCGCAAAGACGACGACCGCAGCCGGCACAAAAGATAGGGAGAGGATGAGCCGGATCCCCAGTATATTCATAGCAGCCCGGTAGATACGTATCACTCCATCGAAAACCAGGGGAAGGATAAAGAGCATGGGAATACCCAAATACAGGGGTCTCTGGACGGCACGGTAACGCCAGCCTATGACGAGAGTCAATATCAGAAGGGCCAAAAAGTAGAGGGGCACGGCAAAACGGCTAAGGATTTCCGCCGCAAATACTTGGGATACATAGCCGTAGACATTCAGGGTTCTTTCGGCGGCGAAAAGTTCCCCGATATAGAAGTTGTCCACCCCACGACGGACTTGAGTAGAAAGAAGGAAATCCTCATAGGATATGTCCAGCATCACCTGGGTATCGCCCAGGTCCAGTCCGTTATCGTACCTTATGGAACCGGGCAGGCCGGGACCGGTCCATACCGGTTCCCACCGTCGTTTTTCGTTATCCCGGTCCAGGGCCCTAAGCAGGAGGAGAACCCGCTTTTGATCTCCCAGAGTCCTGGGCAAAACCTTGGCGTACCGGGCTTCAAGCCGGTTTTCAAGCTCCCCCTTTTCGTCAAAGACCAGGAGTTCCACGCCTGTCCCGTAGGAATAATCCGGAGAAGCCGCCAGGGACCGGATTTGCAGGACCATACGACCGTAGGACCTCCCGGCGGAAGTCCAACGGGGTACGGAAAAAACCGCTCCGCTCAAAATTTCACCCAAGGTCATCCCGGATTCATCTATGAAGAAGGCGATTTCCTCAAGCCTCTGTTCACATTCATTCAGGAAGTTGATCACATCCGGGTCTTTGGGGGTTAAGGCCATAAGCTCTTTGAACAGATAATATCCCCGTATCCAATCCTGGGCGATCATCGCTTCATAGGCCGCGTTTTTCAGGCGGTACAACCGCATCGCCTGGGTTTCCCGGCTGTTCGGCTCCAGGGAAGCAATGGCGTTCCAGGCGCGGCTCGCGGTACGGGCCGCCTCCACGGTTTCCACGCTGCCTTCCCGGGCAAGACGGCCTGACAAAGTGGCGAACCAATGGGCATCGTAATACCGCTCCTCCCGGAGGGCGGTTTCCGCCAGATCCAAAGCTTCCGCCGCGTCCACCGGTTCCCACCGGCCAGAAGGATCAGGCTCCTCCAAAACAGCGGAAAGCGGAGCCGCCGTCTGATCCCCTGGACGATCAAAGCGGGATTCTTCCATTTCGACGAAAACCGCAGACCTCAGATCTTCAAGGTCCGGACTGTTGGGCCAAATCCCTTCGCATACCCCAAGAAATCGAGATGCTTCGAGCCAATCCCCGGCGGCGGTATGGGAACGTGCGCGGGAAGCGGACTCCAAAAAAAGCCGACCCCGAAAACGCATATCCGCATCCCTGTCCCACGCTAGGGGGTAAATCAGAAAACAGAGAACCCCATAAACAAGGGCGGCGCTTACGGCGGTGATAATGGGACTCTTGAAGGTATCCAAAAATTTGGGGGAAATATAAGTAAGCTGGCTGCCTACGGCAGGCGCAAGGCCAAAAGGGATGACCATAGCCGACATAGCCAGGGCCGGAAAAAGGTCGATCCAGTTCAGAATCCCCCGGGTAAGCCGCCAGGAAAGGGAAAAAAGCGCCAGAGGCGGCGGCTCGCCAGGGAAAAGCAACCTTAACCCCATTATGCCGAAGAAAGAAGCCAGCACATAATAGACGAATATCCCCGGCGGAGAAAGCAGGACCTCTCTTTTCAGCTTCACCTGGAGGGCCTCGTTCCCCGCGCCAGATTAACCAGGACAGTATACAGGATGATCAGAACAGCCAGGGCGCAGAAAATAATGGGGGTTATTATGATTGGAGGAATATCCGCTTTTAAAAACAACAGGATGAATTGCTGTATCTCCAGGGAATCAAGGAAAGTCCCGGCGGCCAGTATACCCCGAAAGACCAGAACGCCCAAAAAGACATTCGCCAGAGGCCAGGATGTCAGGCCCATGACAAAGCGGAGGGAAGACAGGAGGAAGCAGAGGGTCCCCAGATATATGCCGAAAGGGATAAACCCCTCATTCAGCCGGTCCCGGAGTTGTCCCGCAGTCAGAGAAAAATCGAGGATTAAACTGGTGATAAAATAAGGACCTCCTATCCTGAAGGGAACGGAAGGCAGGGTAAAACCAGCGTTAACCGGCCCCATAGGGGTTTTCTGGTAGATAAGGGGCCGGTCGGGGACGGCTATCACCCGGGAACCGTCCGGCTTCAACGGTCCGTCCAGAAGAATCACCGCCGTCTCTCCCTGGGTAAGGATGAGTCCCGGCCCTCCCAGGACAGGCGGCTCGGTTTTACCGGGTATGACCGCAACGGAATTCACATGGAACAACCCCAGGAATAAGCCAGCCGAAAAAACACAGGACAGAACGAAAACACACAGGATACTCAAAGGCAGGGAAAAGGACTTCCGGGCTGAATAACTAAGGGTCAGCAAAACCGATATATACAGGGTTACAGGAAGCGCCCATTGACCGGCGGAGATCAAAGAAGCGAAAATCTCCAAGGCTTCGGCGGGGATAAGACAGGCGGCATCTATCCAAATATGGAGGTAACGGATTGCGGAAGCAACCGGGAAAATCATTAGAAAAGAAAGGCCAAAAAAAAGCGCCAGCCGCAGAAGACTCTTCACTTGTTAAGCCTAACATGGGAAAACCCCTCTTGCAAGAGCGGAATCTTTTCCATACCTTATCCACAGGCGAAATATCGCTTTTGCTTGATAAACTATACATTCTATTCCGGTACAGAAAGTATAATTTACATTTTTAATGCGGTAAGTATCATAATTAAACACTGTAAATCATTATAATATAAAGAGTTACAGGATTAAGAAAATCCATTTTCGATTGAAAAATATTAATCTGTATACAAACATGGTGATAGTCGCAAAAAGGGTTGATGAGCAAGTGGACGGTATGATACCCTGGAGGAAGATGAGGAGCCGCTTATGGACAACAAACTGGCCGCGTTGATAAACCTGGTAAAACATTTGC